>NZ_PJJK01000001.1:0-1003 GCF_002929785.1 Cryobacterium sp. Y62
ACCCAGCATGTTGAGTACCGGCCTATTGCCTAGCCAAAATCCCTCCAGCCAGACTCCAGCCAGGCTGCCCTCCAGTGCTCATTATGTCGGTCGCGCGCCGAAAATATCCATGACGTCAGCGCTCGGAGCCGCGCAGGTTTGGATAGTTCTTCCAGCGGCCGCCGGCGTTGCTCTCGTGGATGTCCATGACCTGGTAGCTGTAGCCGAGGGCCTCAGCCACGAGCGCTGGCGGCATCTGCAATACGAGCTCCTGCATCGTCGTGTTCTTGGCGCCGCGCAGGTCAACTCCGAGTCCGCGTAGTCGAATCATCACTGATTGCGCGCTCGCATGCTCACCGGGGTTCATTCCGGGGAAGAGCCAGTCTGACTGAGCGTTGGCTGCGGTGTTCATGTTTGGCCTTGCGGCCATATGGATGCGGAAGAGCGCTCCGAAGGGCTCCGGAACTTCGACGGGTTCACGGGTAAATGCGAGTCTGAGCGGCTCGTTTGGTGCGTCGATGACCTCGCTCATTTTCATTGCGACCGCTCGAGTGAGCGGTTGGCCAAAGACCAAGAGCAGCGTCATCGCAACGCGGTCGTGGGGACTGATACTGGGGTCGTCTATCGCTCGTCGCAGTAGCTCAAGGCGTTCTTCTTGGGCAATGCGGGGCAGTGTTTTGGCCACCCTGTAGGGGAAGTTGAGCTTTGGCATGTGGTTGCTTGAAATAGCCCACCTGACGAATGTCCTGGCAAGGCTTCGAGTTGTGGGACCGGAGGTAAGCCAGGAGTCGACGTCGGCTTGCAAGCACTCATGTGGTGGCCGTCCCATGGTTCGGAGAAAGCTCAGGAACTCGATTGCCATCGTCGTCGACTGTCGTGCGCTGAGTAGTGTCCCGGTCTTGAGCTCACCTTTGCTCGCAAGGTGACGCATCCGGTTGAGGTGGACGAATCGGGCGTACTGGGTGATGAGTTGACGGTCACGGAGTTCCTGAATTCCTTCCAACTTCAGCGTTAGCCAATCTTC
>NZ_PJJK01000002.1:0-1024 GCF_002929785.1 Cryobacterium sp. Y62
CATTATGGTTATCAACAGCCAGCATTGGCAGCGTAGGAGAAACCACTAATTCCGCTGTCCGAAATACCCGCGGCAGGTCAGACCAAATGTGCCGCGTTAGGCGTTCCGGCTACGGACGCTTGTGCGCGAGGCCGTGACGGGTACGCTGAGCGGTAAGAGGAGTGCGTGAGGGGGCATGGTGCTGCAAGATCTTTACATGATTTGCCATTTTGCGCTCGTTGTTGCCAGCCCGCATCTGACGTTGGGTCATCCGGGTTTCGTCATCATGGTCGCCGTCGGAATTCTCCTGGGTTTCGCTGTAATCGTGGCCCTCCTGGTTTTTGTTGTGGCGCGGCGATTCGACCTGCGCGGGTCGTCCACGCAAAGCGGGGGCGCTCCGCCGCGTTCGCACTTCACACCACAGATAACGCGATGTGGCAGAGGCACTCCTATGCCGCGCGCCCCCACGGGTCAGACGCCCGTCGCCTGACCCTCGGTGGAGCACGTCGATTCAGCGTGCACCTCCTCCTTGGGAGCCGGCCGGCAGACACAACTGTGCGCCGCTATCTGTAGGAGAAGGAATGCTAACGACATCAATACAGCCACGACTAGATCCACACCGGAATGTGCACTCGAGGCGAACGAAAGAATTATTGACGCGCGCCTGGTGGAAACTGAACGACCTCGCAGCTGCGATGTATGTCGCGGCAGCCTCGCTGATCGGCTTTGAAGCCCTTGCGGTGATTCTCGTTTTCACCACCGCTTGGCCGATTGCCATCCCTATCGTTGTCGGGCTGCTGGCTCTGCTCTTTTTCGCCCGCCGATTTCTCGTCCGAGTCTGGTGCCTGATCCTGCCGGCTCGGTCTGGAAGCAAAAATCCCGAACCAGAGTGTGACGGGAATCGTATCGAATCTGAGAATGGAGCCTCTTCGTGAATCGGCGTCAGAATGCCGTCCCGCAGGGGGTCCCCCTTGCGGTCACCTGCGCATGTTCCGCGGCGGAAGGCTGAAATCTGAGCGGCGGCGCATACGCCAGCAGCTTGTGC
>NZ_PJJK01000003.1:0-1086 GCF_002929785.1 Cryobacterium sp. Y62
TCATGTCAAAAATGCACGAGCTACTCGAAAGTCTTTCGAAGAGCTCGCGGGACGAAACACCGCGTGCGTTGCCGTAATGACCGCTTACCGCGAACTGGCCAGCCGAGGGATCTCGACTCGTGTCGCGGCCGACTTGGTCGGGATCCCTCGAGCGACAGCCACCCGGAAACGACGCATTCCGGTGCGTCGGCCGGCGATGATTCCGACGAACAAGATCGGCGACAGCGACCGCCGGCAGATTCTCGACGTCGTCAACTCGACGCCGTTCGTGGACCTGCCGCCGATCCAGATCTACGCGCAGTTGCTCGACGCGGGCACCTACTTGTGCTCAATATCAACGATGTATCGGGTGTTGAACGAGAACCAGCAGGTCAAGGACCGCCGCCGCTTGGCACGCCATCCGGCCCGGGCGATCCCCGAGCTGACGGCGACGGGACCAGGTCAGGTGTATTCGTGGGACATCACGAAACTAGCCGGTCCGATCAAGGGGAAGTACTTCGATGCTTACGTGATGATCGATATCTACTCGCGCTACATCGTCGGCGCGTATGTTCACGCGTCGGAATCGGGAGAGCTGGCGGTGGAGATGATGAAGGAGATCTTCGGCATTCACGGCGTACCGCAGGTCGTTCACGCTGACCGCGGCACGTCGATGACGTCCAAGACCGTCGCGGTGTTGCTGTCTGATCTGGAGGTCACCAAGTCGCATTCGAGGCCTCGGGTGAGTAACGATAATCCCTACAGCGAGGCGTGGTTCAAGACCTTGAAATTCGCTCCGACGTTCCCCGAACGCTTCGGCTCCCTCACCGACGCGAAGACGTTCATGGCCTCATTCGTCGACGGTTACAACCACGAGCATCGCCATTCCGGGATCGGCCTGAACACGCCCGCCGACGTTCACTACGGCCTCGCAGCAGCGAAAGCCATCGAACGAGCAGCGACGCTGGACGCGGTACGCGCGCGCTTCCCCGAGCGATTCAGTACGACCCAGGCACCTAAGATTCTCTCCATTCCCGAGACGGCATGGATCAACAAACCAGCCGACAAACCCACCAAGAATGACCGCCTCGAACTAGCCGCCTAAAC
>NZ_PJJK01000005.1:0-1127 GCF_002929785.1 Cryobacterium sp. Y62
TGACCTGCCGCGGGTATTTCGGACAGCGGAATTAGTGGTTTCTCCTACGCTGCCAATGCTGGCTGTTGATAACCATAATGGACTTCATTCGGCCGGCGATAACCGAGTGCGGAGTGCCGGCGTCGACTGTTGTAAAAGCCTTCGATATATCGGATGACGTCGCTGCGAGCTTGTGATTTCGTGGCATAGGCAGTGCGATAAACACGCTCGTTCTTGAGCATCGAGAAGAAACTCTCGGCCATGCTGTTGTCCCAGCACACGCCGGTGCGGCCCATCGAGGATCGCATCCCTAGGCCGGTCACCAGCGCCCGAAACTCGGCCGATGTGTAAACGCTGCCCCTGTCGGAATGCCAAATCGCGTCCGGCTCAATCAGAGTCGTCGCAGCGGCGTTCCGGAGGGCGTTTGCGACGAGCTCGGTACGCATGTGGTCGGCGATGGACCAGCCGACGACCTTCTTCGAATAGCAGTCGATGACGGTGGCCAGGTAGATGAACCCTTGCCAGGTATGGATGTACGTAATATCGCCGACGAACTTCACCCCGGGGCGGTCGGCAGTGAAGTCGCGTTTGACGAGGTCGGGCATGCTCGCGGCCGCCGCGGCGTCGGCTTGAGTCGTGATGCGAAAGGGCCGCGGTTGGCAGGCCACGAGGCCGATCTGGCGCATGAGTTGCCGCACCAGCTCGGGCGAGCACTCGGTCTGCTCGGCGCCCAGGTCGGCGTGGATCCGGCGGTATCCGTAGGTGCCGTCGGATTCCTCGAAGAAGTGCTGAATCCGGGCGATCAGGGCCTGTCTGCGGGTCGCGGTCGCGGACTGCGGCCGGATTGCCCAGTCGTAGAAACCTGACGTGGACACGGCCAGCCAGAGGCACATTTTCACGACCGGATTCTGGTTGGTGGGGTCAGATTTTTGGGAGTCGATGTACTCGTACTTGCTCACTACCGCTGCTCCCGCGCGAAGTAAGCGCTGGCTTTTTTCAAGAATGCGGTCTCCGCCCGCAGCTCGTGAACTTCCCGCTCGAGCTCCTTCAGTCGGGCCCGTTCCGAGACTGTCAGGTCGGCTTCGGTACCGCCGTTCCCCTCGCGGTATTTGCCCAGCCAGTTCCGAAGAGACTCAGCGCCGACGCCG
>NZ_PJJK01000006.1:0-1202 GCF_002929785.1 Cryobacterium sp. Y62
TCCTTACGTTGTTGTGGTGGGTGATTTCGGGACTGTCGTAGTGTGTCGATCACCCTCGGGTGGCGGGTATGGCTGAGATCGCCTTGCCGCATAAACGGCTCACTGGGAATGGCCGCCTGTTGCCCGCAGATGACTCGACCGCTGATTGAGAATTGCGACATTGATCGCTGGGTAAGGACGTGCCGGCGTGGTTATCGACAGGGAAACTGCTATCAACGAGACGGAAGGAACCTTCAGATGCCAGCAGTATGGGCGGGAATCGATTCAGGAAAGCGGGCGCATCACTGCGTCGTGATCGACCAGACCGGGGAGATACTTCTCTCCCAACGGATAGATAACGACGAGACCGTGCTGCTCGAGATCATCGCCACGGTCACCGAGATTGCCGATGGGCACGAGGTCGTATGGGCGACGGATCTAAACTCAGGCGGCGCAGCTCTCCTGATTTCCCTGCTGGTCGATCACGGCCAGCAGCTGCTCTACATCCCGGGCAGAATCATTCACCACGCGGCTGCGACCTACCGCGGTGACGGCAAGACAGACGCGAAAGATGCCCGAATCATCGCCGACCAGGCACGGATGCGCACCGACCTCCAACCCGTTCGCGATGGTGATCAGATCAGCGTTGACCTGAAACTCCTGACCGCTCGACGCCTGGACATCATCCACGACAGGGTGCGCGCAATCAACCGGCTCCGCGCGACCATGCTGGAGTACTTCCCCGCGCTGGAGCGCGCGTTCGACTACTCCACAAGCACAGCCGCTCTCACCCTCTTATCGACCTACCAGACGCCCGGAGCGCTTCGCCGGATGGGAGTAACGCGTCTGGCTGCATGGTTGAAAGCCCGCGGCTGCCGCAACAGCGCCACCGTCGCCCAGAAAGCAATCGACGCCGCGCGTGAGCAAGAAACGATGGTTGCGCACCGAGATTGTCGCCGCCACCCTCGTGTCGCGCCTGGCCGCCGTAATCACCGCAATCGACGCAGACCTCGTCGACCTCGACAAAACCATCACTGCCCGATTCAACGAGCACGAGAACGCTGAGATCTTGGAAAGCATGCCAGGATTCGGGCCCATCCTCGCCGCCACGTTCCTTGCCAACACTGGAGGCGACCTGCGCAGCTTCGAAAACCCGGACCGACTTGCCAGCGTCGCCGGCGTCGCACCAGCTCCCAGAGACTCCGGTCGCATCAGCGGCAACC
>NZ_PJJK01000007.1:0-1264 GCF_002929785.1 Cryobacterium sp. Y62
GGGACTGCTGAAGGTTTAGTTGACACCTGACTTGCTGGAATTCGGTTCCGGCAGTGGAAGGATCAACACCATGACCCGAAAGACCTACCCGCTCGAATTCAAGCTCGATGCAGTCGCGTTGACCCGCGAGAACGGCGCCCATCTGGCCCAAGTCGCGAAGGATCTCGGGGTTGCGAAAACGACGCTGTTGAACTGGGTGCGGAAAGCCGAAAAAGGTGACAGTCCGCGGCCCAGCCTGAGCCAGGCGGACATGTCCGAGTTGCGGGAGCTGCGTCGGCGTAACAAGCTGTTGGAGCAAGAAGCGGAAGTCATGCGGCGGGCGGTGGGATACCTCTCTCGGGAGATCAACCCAAAATGATGTACCCGCTGGTCCGTGACCTTGCTGCGAAAGACGCCCGTATTCGGGTGCCTGTCGCGGTGGCCTGCCGGGTATTGCGCTTCTCCACTCAGGGCTTTTATGCCTGGATGAAAAACCCGGTCACGGATCGGGACTGGTCCGATGCGCACGTGACGAACGCTGCTGTCGATCTGCATGCCGAAGACCCTGCTTACGGCTACCGGTTCATTTCCGACGAGTTGCCCGCGCTGGGTATTACTGCGTCGGAGCGGCGGGTGTGGCGGCTCTGCTCCCAGCAGCGGTTGTGGTCGAGCTTCTCCAAGAAACGGGGTCTGAACCGGAAGGCCGGCCCGCCTGTGCACGATGACTTAGTGGAACGGGTGTTCACCGCGACACGGCTGAATCAGCTGTGGCTGACTGATGTCACCGAGCATTGGACTGACGAGGGCAAACTTTATCTTTGCGCGATCAAGGACGTGCGATCGAACAAAATCGTTGGTTATTCCATCGATGACCGGATGAAAGCAAGCCTGGCGGTGGCCGCGCTGAACTACGCGATCAAGGCTCGACCACACGCGGGCACCATTGTGCACTCGGATCGTGGATCGCAATTTCGTTCCCGAGCGTTCGTGAAGACATTGGCCGATAACGGGATGAAAGGCTCGATGGGCAGAGTCGGCGCGTGCGCGGATAACGCGGCGATGGAATCGTTTTTTGCTCTGTTGCAAAAGAACGTGCTGAACCGGCACCGGTGGTCAACGAAGCAGCAACTTCGCCTCGCGATCGTGCTCTGGATCGAGGGAAGTTATCACCGTAAACGACGCCAACGTCGACTCGGTCGCCTGACGCCGATCGAGTTTGAAATAATGGACCAACCGGCCTCACTCGCGGCCTAAATGAAGTGTCAACTAAACCTTCAGCAGTCCC
>NZ_PJJK01000008.1:0-1286 GCF_002929785.1 Cryobacterium sp. Y62
AGCGCGAGCTCTGATCAGTGAGATGGCGTTCGTCGAGTTCACCTTGCCCGGTCGATCTCGGTTGTAGTGCGGTACTGACCTAGGGTTGGACGCATGGACGCTGACATCAATTTCTACTTCGACCCAGTCTGTCCCTTCGCCTGGATGACCAGTAAGTGGGTGCGGCAGGTGCAAAAGCAACGCGACTATACCGTGGATTGGCGGTTCATCTCGTTGCGCCTGATCAACTCCCACGTCGACTACGACGCGCACTTCCCGCCCGAGTACGAAGCTGGCCATACCGCCGGGCTCCGGCTCCTGCGGGTAGCCGCCCGGGCGCGAGCGGAGCACGGCCGCGCGGCAATCGCGCCGCTGTACGCCGCCTTCGGGACCCACATCTTCGATACCTCCCCCAGCCCGGACGACCATCGAACCGAGGTCAACCTGCGTGAGCTCCGGGGGACGCGTGAGTTTGTGGAGCCGATCCTCGCCGAGGCGGGCCTGCCGCTCGAGCTGGCGGAAGCTCTCGACGACGAGTCCTGGGACAGGGAGATCCAGCAGGAGACGGACGAAGCGCTCTCGCTGACGGGAAAAGACGTGGGCACGCCCATCATCCACTTCGAGCCGCCCGCCGGTGTTGCCTTCTTCGGGCCGGTGATCAGCCGGCTGCCAGACGAGGACTTGGCGGTCGAGTTGTGGGACCACGTGGTTGCTCTGGCCCGCTTCCCGGGTTTTGCCGAGCTCAAACGCAGCCTGCGCGAGCAGCCACAGCTGGCCGCGTTTGGAGTCGACGCGGACACTGTCGGAAAGCAGGAGGACTGGCACGGTGGCAGTCGGCGGCGGCAGAAGTGACCTCGTTCGTTAGGATAAACGCATGAGTGAGACGAGCATTCTCAGCCATCAGGAGTCGGTCATCGTCGAGGCGTCGGCCACGTTTCTCTATGACCTACTCTCCGACATCACCCGCACCGGCGAGTGGAGCCCGGTCTGTACATCGTGCTGGTGGGACAACGAGGCCGAGGCCGGTCGGGTTGGTGCCTGGTTCACCGGGCACAACGAGCTCCCGCACCGGACGTGGCAGACCCGGTCTGAGGTGGTGACGGCAGAGCGCGGTCACGAGTTCGCCTGGGTGGTGGGCGGCAGCTTCGTGCGCTGGGGCTTCAGCTTCGCGGCCGCGCAGACCGGGACGAAACTCACTGAGTCTTGGGATTTCCTGCCGGACGGGATCGCCATGTTCGAGGAGAAGTTCGGCGAAGACGCACACACTCAGATCATCGACCGCACCCAGCAAGCCCTCGACGGCATCC
>NZ_PJJK01000009.1:0-1332 GCF_002929785.1 Cryobacterium sp. Y62
CGCCACCCGAGAGGCGGGCTCCGGGATTGAACCGGCTGCTGCGGGCGGGGCGGTGAGGGTCATGGCGACGGCGCCTCCTTCGCCCACAATTATAGCGCAGAACGCACATAGAATCGAGAAAAACTCATGTAAACATGGATATATATTCAGAACCATTTCTGATCGGGGAGTGCGGTTGCCGATCAGGTTGCGGCACTCGAGCCGGGAGGATTCCTGGGGCTGCAACTGGCCGCGTGAGCGGGTGAATTGCTGCGTCAGCACGGCGGAGTAACCATTCATGCGCTTTCACGAGCTCTAGCTGGGAATCGGGCGGGCCGGAACAACCGGTTCGTCCGTGATTGGATGGAGTGTGTGCGAAGGCGGCCGTGTCGTTCAGCACGTGATCGGGGGAGCACATGACACTGGTAAGTAATTCGGCGCCGACACGCCCGCGCGATGTTGCGGCGGCGGCAACACTGTGGCTGCCCATCGCGGCCGTTGTCGTCACCTGGCTGCTGTGGATTGAACGCCTGCCCGCTGTGCTGCCGCGGCAATGGGGCCGCGACGGCGCGGTGAGCTCGACGATGCCGACCGTGGCGATGGGGGCGATCGCAGTCGTGGTGAGTCTGGGCGCTGCACTTTTCGCCACCTATTGGTTGCGCGAGCGTGGCGCTCCCAATCGCCGATCGGTGTATCTCGGACTCGGCTTCGCTGCCGGGCTGTCGTCGTGCCTCTGGCTGACCACGGCCGGTATCACAATTGCCGCCGGTACTGCAGAACCCGAGATGGGCGCCTGGGTGCTTTTCACGTTTGCCGCCTGCGGTTACGGAGGGCTTCCGTTCCTTCTCGCCCAGAAATGGATGGTTCCGGTGATACCCGTACAGCCGAACGTCGAGCCAAGCGCAATAGACCCGACGGTTCCCTAGGCCAAGCTGGTGACCAGCCTGAACCTGGCTGCGCCAGCAGGTCTCAGCGAAAGCGGGCGACCTCGTAGCCGCCGGCGGAGTAAATCGTTGTGAACACCACGCCGGGGTGTAAGGCCGCGGCGACGACCTGCGCCGAAGTCCATTCGCCGGGCAGGCCGCCCGCCGCAAGGTCGATCACTAGATAGTCCGGGAGCGGATTCTGGTTGCCGAGCCAGTAAACATCCGTTCGTTCCACCAGATAATTCATCAGCCCGATATCGGATTCGACCCGGGCGCCGTCGGGCACAACGGAGAGGGTGGCCTGCGCGGCAGCGGCGCGATCCGTAGAAAAATTGGCCGATATATTGGCTCTCCTGACGCAACCGTGGGTTAAACCCGGCCGGGGAGCACGTGTTTATGTCCGCCGAGGCTGAGCATCGCCAGAGCG
>NZ_PJJK01000010.1:0-1359 GCF_002929785.1 Cryobacterium sp. Y62
TGAACCGTCCCTGATTTCCTGCCGCTTTCTTTCTGGTGAAAGGATTCGGATATGCCCAAGAAACACCCAACAGAGGTTCGCGAACGAGCGGTCCGTATGACCCTTGATCGTGTGAAGGATTACCCATCGATGTGGGCTGCGTGCCGCGACCTGGCCCCCAAGCTCAACATCGGCGCCGAGACGCTCCGGAAATGGGTCACCCAGGCGCAGGCTGACGCCGGCGAACGCACGGGTCCCACGAGCGAAGAGCTTGAGGAAATCAAACGGTTGAAGCGCGAAAACCGTGACCTGCGCGAGACGAACGACATCCTCAAAGCGGCCGCGTCTTTCTTCGCGAGGGAGCTCGACCCTCGCAACCGTCCCTAGTCGCTTTCATCGTCCAGATGAAGGCGAACGGCCTTGGAGTCGAGTTGACGTGTGGTGTCCTGCGTGAGCAGGGCGTCACGGTCACTTCACGGTCATTTCGGGCATGGAAGACTCGCGCCGCCGCGGCCCGAGTTCAGAGTGACGCGGTCCTTGTCGACCGGCTCAAAGCGTTGAAAGCACTAGACGCCTACGGGCGTCAGCAGCCCGAGATTCTCTATGGACGGCGGAAGATGACGGCGTGGCTCCGCCGGGGTGAGTTCACCGGCGTTTCGAAGCACACGGTCAACCGGTTGATGCGTCTCGAGGGCATGAACGGACTCGTCCGGGGCCGTAAGCCCCGGGCGTCGGCGGCGACGGGCAAGGAGTCGGTGCGAGCTCCTGACTTACTTAAACGCAACTTCAGTGCGCCCCGCCCGAACCACTCCTGGGTCACGGACTTCACGTATGTCCCAACGTGGGGCGGCTTCGTCTACGTGGCCTTCGCGATCGACTTGTATTCCCGTGCGATTGTGGGCTGGCACGCGTCAACGGTCAAAGACACACCGTTCGTTGAGGTCTGTTTGAATATGGCGCTTTGGCGCCGCGACCATGCTGGCCACGCCGTGCGGCCCGGTTTGATCCATCACAGCGATGCCGGGTCTCAATACACATCGATTAAATTCACCGAGACTGTCGCTCTCGAAGGCCTCATCGCCTCGATCGGAACCATCGGCGACGCCTACGATAACGCGGCCGCGGAGACCGTCATGGGGCTCTACAAAAACGAGGCCGTAGCGAAGAACTCGCCCTTCGTGGCGGGGCCGTTGAAAACCCTCGCGGACGTCGAAAAACTCACCTTCGACTGGCTGGATTGGTACAACAATCGGCGCCTGCACAGCGCGCTCGGGAACATGCCGCCCGAAGAATATGAACGCAACTACTACGCTGAAACAAACGGCCCGATAAATATCGAAGCCGCCAACAAAACGGCGGTATGAAACCCGGGACGGTTCA
>NZ_PJJK01000011.1:0-1386 GCF_002929785.1 Cryobacterium sp. Y62
CGTTCGATTCGGGAGAGGGTGCCGGGCCAGGTGTTGACGTGGTCTGCTGCCTCGCGGAGGGTGATGTGGAGTTCCTCGCGCATGGTGCGTAGGTCGGTGATTGCGGGCGCCGCTTGCGGGTTAGTGAGCTGACGGTAGAGTTCCCGGGCGACGTATCGTTTTAGGCAGCGCATGATTTCCTTTTTGGTCTTGCCTTGAGCCGTTCGTCGGGCCGCATATTCTCTCGTCCGGGAGTCGGTCGCGAGACGTGAGACGACGACGTGGTGGATTGCCGCGTTGGCCGCTCTGTCGCCGCCGCGGCTGAGGCGATGCCGGCTCGTCTTGCCGGATGACGCTGGTTTGGGGCGACGCCGACAAGGGCCGCGAACTGCGCTTCAGTGGCGATGCGTTCGGGGTTGTCGCCCACGGTGACGAGGAGCTGGCTGGCTACTTCGATGCCAACGCCGGGGACGTCCCGCAACAGCGGTGCGCTGTCCCGGAGGATCTCTGCCAGCGCCGTATCGGTGTCAAGAATCTCCCGCTCGAGAAATTGGTATCGGGCGGCGAGCTTCTTCACAGTGAGGGCCGTTGCCGTGCCAGGATCTGTGAGGTTTCCTACTGGACGGGAGCGTTCCAACGCCAGGATGAGTTGTGCGCTCCTCAGGGCGCGAAACCTGCTCCGCACTTGCTCGGGAGCGGAGACGAGGATTCCCTTGATCTGGTTGATGGAGGTGGTGCGCGCCTTCATCGCTGAGCTGCGAGCGGCGCGGAGGACGCGGAGGCATTCGACGGGACCGTCCTTGGTTTTCGGCGTCGAGATGCCTCGTTCCGCTAAGACTGATTCGGCTGCTTGGTAGGCGTCCAAAGGGTCCGATTTTCCGCGTAAGCGCCGTGCTTGGCGGTTGGGTCGGTTGACCTCGTGGACGGGGAGTCCTGCTGTTCGCAGAACTCGACTGAGTTCCGCTCCGTAGCTGCCGGTTCCTTCGACGCCCACGCCGATGACCAGACCGAAGTGGGTGATGAAGGCGAGGACGTTCCGGTAACCGGAGCCAACTGCAAGGAATTCTTCAGCAGCGAGGTGTTTGCCGTGGTCGTCGATGATGGCGACGTAGTGAGTATCGGAGTGTGTGTCGACGCCGACGATGATATTCGGTATCTCTGTTGCCATGATGAAATTGCCTTTCCATTGCGTCCATCTGGGTGAAAGATGGGCACGTTGGCCAGGTGGGCAGACAAGACGGTAATGGGAATTCGCTTCAGGCTCCTATAAAGTCATGTCCGCCTGGTCAGCGCACCGTGAGCAGCCTTGAGACCGCGGACAGATCACGTAAAAGACAATCCTTGAAGGACGTCAGTCAGGGTTAGGGTCACGCAGCCTCAAGACTCTTCTCATCATTACCGTCAGGG
>NZ_PJJK01000012.1:0-1392 GCF_002929785.1 Cryobacterium sp. Y62
GGCTCTCCTGACGTAACCGTGGGTGGTTTCCGAGCGCCTTAACGAGTACACGCCGCTCTCCGTCTAGGTTTCTAACTGTCAAAGGCAAGAAACTTAGGATCGGAAAAAGCGGCGTGCAAAACTCAACACTATGGCGAACTCTGCTCGGAGTCGACAAAACCATCGTCGAAACCGTCGATCTCGACGTGAAAACCGGCATTCTGGTCGCGTCAGTACGCCCGACGGCATCGATGCGGAACCGTTGCGGGGCCTGCCGGAAACGCTGCCCACGCTATGACGCCGGCGACGGGCGTCGCCGCTGGCGGTCCCTGGATGCGGGCGCGGTCCAAATCCAGTTAGAAGCCGCGGCACCCCGGGTGAGCTGCCGGGTGCACGGCGTCACCGTCGCCGCCGTCCCTTGGGCCCGGCATCAAAGCGGGCACACACTGTTCTTCGATCAGCAGGTCGCCTGGCTAGCCACTCAAACCTCCAAGACCGCGATCACCGTACTGATGCGCATCGCGTGGCGCACCGTTGGCGCGATCATCACCCGGGTCTGGGCCGACACGGAGAAGCAGTTCGACCAGTTCGCCGGACTCACCCGGATCGGCGTTGACGAGATCAGTTACAAGCGCGGCCACAAGTATTTGACGTGCGTTATCGACCACGATTCCGGCCGGCTCGTCTGGGCTGCACCCGGCCAGGACAAGGCCACCCTCGCGACGTTCTTCGACGCGTTAGGGCCGGAACGCTCAGCACAGATCACGCATGTTTCCGCGGACGGCGCGGCCTGGATCGCCAGTGTTGTCAAGGAACGCGCGCCCAACGCGGTTCGTTGCGCCGACCCGTTCCACGTCGTGAAATGGGCTACCGAAGCCCTCGACGACGTCCGCCGGGCCGCGTGGAACGAAGCCCGCATAGCCGCCCGGCATAACGAGACCCGACGCGGCCGCGGCCGGCCTGCCGCTGATGCCCCACCACGACCGGATAGCGCCCGAGCGGCCGGCATCAAGAACTGTCGCTACGCGCTCTGGAAGAACCCGGAAAACCTCACCGAGAAGCAACAGACCAAGCTCGCCTGGATCGTGCAGACCGACCCCCGACTGGCCCGCGCCTACTACCTCAAGGAAGGCCTCCGCGTGATCTTCAAACTCCCTCTCACCGACGCCACCGAGGCTTTGGACAAGTGGGTCGGCTGGGCTCGCCGCTGCCGGATCCCGGCGTTCGTGAAACTGCAAAAAAGCATCGTGAAGCATCGCACCGCGATCCTGGCTTCCATCGAGCACGGCCTCTCCAATGGCCGCGTCGAATCCATGAATACCAAGATTCGCCTCATGACCCGCATCGCCTTCGGCTTCACATCACCAGACGCCCTGATCGCTCTGGCGATGCTCAGCCTCGGCGGACATAAAC
>NZ_PJJK01000013.1:0-1462 GCF_002929785.1 Cryobacterium sp. Y62
CCCCGTTACCTTGTTTGTAACCTCGGATGGTGTGAGTATCTGAGGGAGTTGGCCTGTCGGGTCCGGCATGATTGTTGCCCCCAGTCGTTGATGATCCGGGGGGTGTTGTCACCGGACTCGATTGGCGTCGGGTGATCGCTGATAGGGGCTCGACTAGGCGTAAAGCCGAGGTCGTTCGTAACGTGGATGCCGAGACTTGACGCCGTAGACCAGGCCACGAATACAAGTGGATGGGAGCAGTCATGATCGAAAACTATGACAGCGTCGACGTGTTCGTTGGTGTCGACGTTGGCAAAGGCGAGCACCACGCCGTCGCCCTGAACCGGGCCGGCAAGGTCCTCTTCGACAAAGCATTACCGAACGACGAAGGCAAGATGCGGGCGGTGCTGCGGAAGCTGAAACAGTCCGGCACGGTGCTCGTTATCGTGGATCAGCCGGCCACGATCGGCGCCTTGCCGATCGCCGTCGCCCAAGCCGAAGGAGTCCTCGTCGGCTACCTGCCCGGCCTGGCGATGCGGCGCATCGCCGACCTCCACGCGGGTGAGGCGAAGACCGACGCCCGCGACGCAGCGATCATCGCCCAAGCCGCCCGGACGCTGCCGCATGCGTTGCGGTCGATTCAGCTGGCTGATGAGTCAGTCGCGGAGCTGTCGATGCTATGTGGTTTTGACGATGACATCGTGGGTCAGATGACCGCGACCAGCAACCGAATTCGCGGACTGCTCACCCAGATTCACCCAGCGTTGGAGCGGGTCGTGGGCCCGCACCTGGACCACCCAGCGATGCTAGATCTGCTCCAGCATTACCCGTCACCGGCGGCGATG
Organism: Cryobacterium sp. Y62; assembly: GCF_002929785.1. NCBI lineage: Bacteria > Bacillati > Actinomycetota > Actinomycetes > Micrococcales > Microbacteriaceae > Cryobacterium > Cryobacterium sp. Y62. The sequence goes on from NZ_PJJK01000013.1 coordinate 825, forward strand.
AAAACAGCCGGCACCACGCGGATGGCCAACCGGCTGCTGAAGCTGGCCCCACGGATGGGCCGCCGCCTGGCAGAAGAAATCACCCAGGCACTGGGCGAACAAACTGTCGTGGTCGTCGGCACCCATGCCGCAGCAACGGTCCTCCCGCGCTTGGCTGAACAGCTCGCCGCCTTGCGCCGGCAGCGGTCCGACATCGCCGTCGAGGTCGAGAAGCTGGTGAACAACCACCCTCTTTCCCCCGTCCTGACGAGCATGCCCGGAGTCGGCGTCAGGACCGCAGCCCGGCTCCTCACCGAAGTCACCGGCAAGCACTTCGAAACCGCCGGCCACCTGGCCTCCTACGCCGGCCTCGCACCCGTGACCCGACGCTCCGGCAGCTCAATCCGCGGCGAACATCCCTCCCGACGAGGAAACAAGATCCTCAAACGCGCCCTGTTCCTATCCGCTTTCGCAGCACTCCGAGACCCCGTCTCACGGACCTACTACGACCGAAAAATCGTCCAAGGCAAACGCCACAACCAAGCCCTCATCGCACTCGCTCGACGCCGGTGTGATGTTCTATTCGCCATGCTGCGAGACGGCACCCTCTACGAAACTGAACACCAACTCGCTGCTTGACAAAAACATAGGGGCACCCC
>NZ_PJJK01000014.1:0-1520 GCF_002929785.1 Cryobacterium sp. Y62
TTCGCACGCCGCTTTTTCCGTTCCCGAGTTTCTTACCTTTGACAGTTAGAAACCTAGGCGGAGAGCGGCGTGCGGCCGTTATGGCGCTCCCAACGGACCCACGGTTACGTCAGGAGAGCCCGTTTCGGCCGTTATTTGTGACCGATTTCTGAGTGATCGACCATCTTGACACACACCATTTGGGTCTCATAGATTTTCTTGCGTTGCCCGAGACCCTGCCAACGGATTCACTCACCACGTCCAAGGAGTGCCGTGTCTACACTCGTCATTCGATCGCCCGGGACCGCACCATCACCGCCGCCGAGACGGAGCAGCGTCCTCCCGGGGACGGTGTCAGCAATCATCTGCTTCTCGAACGAGTAGCCGCCGGTGACGCACTCGCCTTCGGCACTCTGTATGACGTCTTCGCCGCCGAAACCTATGCAATCTGTCTGTACAAGTTTGCAATGCCGTCATCGGCCGACAAAGCCATGGTCAAAATATGGATCTTCATATGGAGCCACGCTGCCGCACTCAACGAACAGACGGGTTCAACGAAATCCATCGTGCTGTCCACTGCCTGGGCCGTCACCTCGCAGCGCCGCAGAAGCCCCTCTACAACTGCTCACCCGAAAGGCCCGCTCGGCCCCTCGTGCTTATGAAACCAACAAAATGCGCGGCGAAACGCAACGCGCGATGTTGGTAGCAGCAACGAATTCACGAGCCACCCCTACCACGCTTAAACGTTGACAGATCGGCCGCACTGCCAGGAACACCAGTACAACCTTGCCTGCGTGCAAAGTGCGAGATCAAGGCCGTCTTACGTCGTACATCACTTTTTAAAAATGCGTCCTCGGCCCTACCCCTTCTGCTTGGAAACGCCAGTTGTCACAGCCTAGGGTGCGAGGCCGAGTTGTTCGAGCATGCCCTATTGGTCGCTGCTACCCCACCGCTCGACAAGTTTGCCGTTCTCAAACCAGCTAATTTGCATGCCACGAACAGACATCGCTTTTCCGCTAGCGGCGTGGCCCATGAGGGGGCCTTGGTGGGTGCCGGTGAGGGTATAGGCGAATGCGACGTCGGTATCGTTTGCAACGAGGCGCTCGACGGTGATGTGCAGGTCGGGGAAAGCAGCAATCATCTCACCGAAGAATGCTTTGTAGCCTGCCGGTCCTGGGCCTTGACCAAGGGCAGGGTCATTGTCGACTGCGTCTTCGGCCACAAGATCATCGAGAAGGTCAAGTTCTCCGCTGTTTACGGCGTCACCAAACGGGTGTGTCTCGGTAACGGTGTTTCCGGCGTTTTTCATTAGTAGGATTCTGCGTTCGGCCAGCGGTCGTGGAAGGTGATGGCGAAGATGTTGAGAGCTGGTTTCCACCTCATCGTCCAACGAGCTCGGCCCTCACCGGTGGGGTCGAGACTGCGAGTGACCAGATACAAGCATTTTAGAGCGGCCTGCTCGGTGGGGAAATGTCCTCGAGCACGCACCGCCCGCCGATACCGGGCGTTAAGCGACTCGATCGCATTGGTGGAGCAGATCA
>NZ_PJJK01000015.1:0-1553 GCF_002929785.1 Cryobacterium sp. Y62
ATGACTATCGTCACGCAGGGCGATCAAAGACGGGCTGGACATGGTGATGATTCCTGATTCTCGCCCTACGTCACACGGCGGCCTTGCTGTTAGCTACTGGCCTCACCCAACCCTGGCACGTAGGGCCCACGCGGACCCAGTTGAGTGTCACGTCCCTCTCGGCGAGGACCTCTTTGCTTGGTGAGAGTGCGCGAATAGTGACATTTTTTGGAGTCGCCATTATTGTCGAAATCTCCCAAGAGTGTTCATCGACCTTGGAAGCGAAGAACGAGAGATGAATTGCAGAGGGAACCGGCGTGAAGGTTTCAAGTTGCAGTGGATCAAGGATCTCAATACCGACGGACTCGTCTGGCGATAGCTGACTTGGAGCAGGGCCTGAACATTCACCGTCGGCACACAACTCAACGACGCTGACGTTAGATGTTGTACCTTCGAGCTTGACGGTGACAGTGTTGGACCACCCGATCGTGGGGCACAAGTCCGAGACTGAGCAGCCGGACACAATCACGCTTACCATGAGCACCGCACTGAGAACGACCAATCGCTTTCCCTTGTTGATCGATCTTGTGGAAGCCATGTCGTTCCCATTCATTGCTTGTGATTTGAGGATAGCTGAACTGCTTAAACCATGGCTTGGATGAACGAAGCGTCACGTAATTAAACGCCTTGGGATCAGCTCACTGTCAGTGAGGGGTCCGTAAGCCGGACCCTCTGCGGGCAATATCGTGTGCCAGCCGCGAGGAACTCATCTAGTCGGGGATGCATTGCTTCTTAGTTCTCAGTACACGTCTTTGCGATGGTCAACGTTGAGGGTGAGGACGGTCAAAGAGTTGCCGATGATCTGGGCGAGGATGCGGTGATCTCCAACTCGATACCTCCACACTCCCGTGTGGTTGGCCGTGAGGCCCTTGCCGCGCTGGCGAGGATCATCTAGTTTCTCTACTTCTTCGAGGGAGGCCATCACTCGTCGTTGGATTGCCTGGTCAAGTTTTTTGAAGTCACGGTCGAACTGCTCGGTGGTTTCAACCTGCCACCGAGGTGTCACAGATTAGTCTCGGCCTTGAGTGCCGCGAGCGGGCGGGTGCGTCGTCCGGCGGCCTCGAAAGCGTCGAGTGATTCATCGGCCGCGAAGGCATCCTCCATTTCGGCCAGGTGCTCGTGAAGCGCTGTGCGAACGTAGAAACTCTTCGAGCGGCCCGTGCGACGCGCGAGCTGATCGAGGCGTTCTTCTTCTTCGTCGGTGAGTCGGATCGAGATAGTCATTTGGTACCTTTCGACACAAATAAGACATGTTTACATCCATTTTACAGAGAAGGAGTGGATTGGTCTAGTTTTCTTGTTTTATCCGAGATGACGGTTCAGGCGCGCGCGGACACCGGTGTTAGAAGCAGCGCAACCGGATCGTCGAGCGACATGGCTCCCGGCACAACCCCACAACGGGCTGCCCGCAAGCCCCCTGCGGGACGGCTGGGTGACCTGCCGCGGGTATTTCGGACAGCGGAATTAGTGGTTTCTCCTACGCTGCCAATGCTGGCTGTTGATAACCATAATGG
>NZ_PJJK01000016.1:0-1574 GCF_002929785.1 Cryobacterium sp. Y62
TAGGTGCGCCAGGGTGGTTCTGGGCTGGGGGTGTTGGCTGGGTGGGTGTGGGCGGGGCGCCAGGTTTGCGTTGGGTCCCAGAGGAGTGGGCCGCGTACCTGGGGTCGGCCGTTGATCATGCGGATGGTCCAGCCGTTGGTGTTGATGGTGTGGTGGTGGAACCAGCACAACAGTGTTCCGTTGTCGACGTTGGTCGGGCCGCCCTGCTCCCAGGGGAGTATGTGGTGTACTTCGGTCCAGCGGGCGGGGATGGTGCAGCCGGGAATGATGCAGCCTCCGTCGCGCGCGGCGATTGCGGCGCGTTGTTTGGCGGTGAAGCACCGCACCTTCTCGCCGAGGTAGAGGATGGCGCCGTGGTCGTCGATGATGACGCTTTGGGCGCCACCGGTGCAGATGGTTTCTTTCACTCTGCGCATCGAGGTGGGTGCGTCGAGGCCATCGATCCAGCCAATACCGCGGTCGTTGTCGAGGTCGTTGGCGTTGATGTGGATCATGACGGTGGGGGCGGCGCCGCCCATGGTGGGGGTTTTCGGGTCGCGGGCGGCCGCTTCGAACACAGTGCGGAGGATGTCGGCGCGTTTCTCACCCGCGGTGCGGTGGTCGCCGTCGAAGCGGGTATCGCCGGTGAACGGGTCGGCGCTGAAGCGCTCACCGTCGACGCCGGCGTCTGCGTTCGGGTCGTCGATGTGCAGGCCGCTCAACGCGGTGACGGCGCTGTCAGCCGGATCGGTGGGTTCAAACCGCGGCGTACGCGACCGAGCCGATAGATGAGTATCGAAGAGGGTGTCCATGATGCCGCGCAGCTCGGGGGTGACGTCGGCGCGCAGCGGATAGAGGCCGTTGCGCAGCAGCCCGAATGTGAGGGTGCTTTTTGCTTCGACGGCGTCGTCGCCCGGGGCGGTGCCGTCGGGGTCGAGCCGTCCCTGCCACTCCAAAGCTTGCGCCCGCAGCAGATCCGGTGCGAAGCGGATGCCCGCGCCCGGCAGCCCGGCGGTCTCCGGCGTGATCGCCCCGGTCGCCGACGCCACGAGGGCACGTTCGACGTGGTCGAGGTCGTCTTGTAGTACCTTCCCGTGCAGGGCGGTGAGGGTGCTCGCGATGATCTCGGCCGCCTCGATGCCGAGTTCGCCGCTACCCAGCGCGTCGGCGATGACCGGGTACCGGGCAGGGACCGGCAGGCCCAGCGGCGTGCGTTCCACCGCTGTCTCGCCAAGTTTCAGGCGCCGCTTGGCCTCACGGCCAGAGATACCGGCAAGCTGGGTGATGAAATCTACCTTGCTGCGGCATCCGTTTCGGTAGGCCAACGACCCATTGCCGAGGTCGGTTTCGGCCCGCGCACCCATGTCGGCGGTCGACCGTAGCCGGGCTCCATCAACCTTGCGGCCCAGCCCTTCGAGCGCCGCAAGCACCGCAACCGCTTCGGAGTCATCCAGCTGACCAAACCGCACCCCGTCTAACGCCCCTGCCAGAATCGCACCGGCCTGAGCAATCGCCGCCACCCGAGAGGCGGGCTCCGGGATTGAACCGGCTGCTGCGGGCGGGGCGGTGAGGGTCATGGCGACGGCGCCTCCTTC
>NZ_PJJK01000017.1:0-1655 GCF_002929785.1 Cryobacterium sp. Y62
CCTGAATCCACCGGTCGACGTGAGATTCTGACGGCGCGTTAAACCGAGAATGCCCATCTGATCAGGTAAAATAGGACTTGTCTAGAGTTCAACGTTACCAAGCAGAGGGGCATCTCGTAGATGCAAGTTTCCCACACCAACCGCGCCGTTTCTGCATCCTTCACCGACCCGAATCTCGTGTCGTCGGCAGGGCTGGTCCCGATCATGAAATTGGCCGCCCGTGCGGGGTTGGCGACCTTGGCCGATCAGTGGCTGACCGTCCCCACTGATAAGGGCGCCAACGCCGGTCTGAAAGTCACCTCAGTGGTCGGCGGGATGGTTGCTGGCGCGGACTCAATTGACGATCTCGCTGTTCTTCGTCACGGCGGCATGCGGAAGGTCTTCAGCAACTGCTACGCGCCCTCGACGTTGGGGTCGTTCTTGCGCGCGTTCACGTTCGGTCACGTCCGGCAGCTCGACGCCGTCGCCTCACGCTTCGTGCGGGGCTTGGCCGCTGAGACCCTGTTGCTCGTGCACGACACGGACGGCTACATATTCCTCGACGTCGACGACACCATCATCGAAGTCCACGGCTACCAGAAGGAAGGCTCCGGCTACGGCTACTCCGGAGTGCGCGGCCTCAACGCATTCCTCGCAACCGTCAAAACGGATATTTCAGCGCCGATCATCATCGGCCAGCGACTGCGCCGTGGTGCCTGCGGATCACCGCGCGGCGCGGCCCGCCTGATCAGTGACGCCCTGGCCACGATCAAACGGCTCCGCGGAGCCGAAAAAACACGCGTGCTCTTTCGTGCCGACTCTGCCTTCTACGGTCACGCCTCAATCAGCTCAGCTCTCAAAGCCGGTGCCGACGTCTCGGTCACCGCCCGCATGGACCCCGCCATCAAACGAGCGATCGGAACGATCCCCGGCACTGCCTGGACAGCGATTGAATACACCAACGCGATCTACGACGAAGGTACCAAAACGTGGATCAGTAACGCCGAAGTCGCCGAGGTCCCGTTCACCGCGTTCACGTCCCGCAAGAAGAGCGAGCAGATCACCGGGCGCCTGGTCGTGCGGCGAATTTCGGAACTGAACAAGAAAAACCTCGACCAGCCGACCCTGTTCGACACCCACCGATTCCACGCCTTCTTCACCACCAGCACCCTGGACACCGTCACCGCCGACAAAACCCACCGCGCCCACGCGGCGATAGAGCTCGTCAATTCCGACCTCAAAAGCAGCGCTCTGGCTCACCTGCCCTCAGGTGTGTTCACGGCCAACGCCGCCTGGCTGGTCCTGGCCGCCATGGCATTTAACCTCACCCGTGCCGCTGCGACGATCGCGGGCAACGGTCTCGCTCGAGCGTCCACCGCAACGATCCGCCGGAAACTTGTCAGCGTCCCCGCCAGAATCTCCTCCTCCGCGCGGCGCATCACCCTGCACCTACCCGAACACTGGCCCTGGGAGAAACCCTGGACGGCCCTCTTCGACCAGAACTTCCGGCCACGAAACCCCGCCCCGACCTGACGCACCAGCCGATATTCGCCTCAACAGGAGCACCAGTGGAACACCCGGGCCGCGAGACCCGGACTTCACCCACGCCCGAAAATCAGAAAACCCGCCAAACCGAAATCAAGATTCCTTCAAAGGTCGACCGGTGGATTCAGGCT
>NZ_PJJK01000018.1:0-1667 GCF_002929785.1 Cryobacterium sp. Y62
ATTATGGTTATCAACAGCCAGCATTGGCAGCGTAGGAGAAACCACTAATTCCGCTGTCCGAAATACCCGCGGCAGGTCAGTCCTGATGTTGGTCAGCTGGGCGATGACGTTCCCACGGACCATTGCTTCCAACGACTCCTGGGCCGATCCGTCGGTGCGGGCGGCGTTGACAGCCTTCGCCGCGTCGGCGTGGGCAAGCCAGCTGGCCACGGCCGGCAGGTGGTCCAGGTTCATGTCGGTCGAGACAGCAGTCATCGCTCCGCAATCGGAATGGCCACAGATGATGATGTCCGTAACGCCCAGGACGGCGACCGCGTACTCGACTGTCGCGGAGACACCGCCGGGCTCCGGGCCGTAGGCGGGCACGATGTTGCCAGCATTGCGGATCACAAAGAGGTCACCCGGTTCTTGCTGAGTCAGCAACTCTGGCACGACCCGGCTATCCGAGCAAGCAATGAACAGGGCCTCGGGGTTCTGGGCGGTGGCCAGCTCCTTGAACAGTTCAGAACGCGCAGGAAAGGCCTCCCGTTGGAATTTCAGAAAGCCCTTAATGATGTCTTGCATGGGCTGTGTCCTCGATGTTGGGGGAGGGGGGATAACTCAAGGATGACGGAAACTATCTATAGTGTCCAAGACCTCTTTATGATGGAGTCAATAAGTAATTTCTATAGTTGGAGAATCGTGACGTTGCGACACATTCGTTACCTGGCCGCGGTCGCGGAACACCAAAACTTCACTCGCGCGGCCGAGGCGCTCCACGTCTCCCAACCGACGCTGTCACAACAGATCAAGCAATTGGAGAACTCGTTGCACGTCCAGCTTTTGGACCGGTCCGGACGGACCGTGCGGCTGACAGACGCTGGCGAGACCTTCCTGCGCTATACCCGCCGCGCCCTGCGGGAACTTGACGCCGGAACCCGGGCCATCCACGACGTGCAGGACTTGAGCCGTGGATCGCTCCGGTTAGCGATGACCCCCACGTTCACCGCATACCTGATCGGTCCACTGGTCGAACGCTTCCGCACCCGCTATTCCGGCATTACCTTGAGTCTGCAGGAGATGACTCAGGACCGCATCGAGGTGGCGCTGGCCGAGGACACCCTCGATCTCGGTATCGCATTTGCCGAGGTGCGTTCGTCCGAGATCGAGGCCCAGGCTTTGTTCGTCGAAACCCTCGGCTTGGTTGTCGGCACCAACCACCCCCATGCCGGGAAGCAGGCACCCATGACCCTGCGAGAGTTGGAACAGGAGCAGCTTGTGCTGCTCAGAAGCGACTTTGCGACTCGGCGCCACATCGACCTGCACTTCCGGGATCACGGCGTTGCCCCGCGCATCGCGATCGAAGTTGACTCCGTCAGCGCGATCATGGAAATCGTTCGTCGCGGCCAGCTCGCCACCATGCTGCCCGAAGCCATTGCCCGCGAACAGCATGGGCTCAACCCTGTTGCTGTACTGCCTGCCATTCCGCACCGCACCGCAGCCCTGCTCAGAAGACAGGGTGGGTACATGAGCGCAGCCAGCCGAGCCTTCACCGAGCTGATATCGACGTGGAGCTAGCCGCCTGACCGGGACTGTCTCTTAAACGATGTTTTCGGCGTGACGCGCTGCACTTTGGTCTGGCGGTAAAGGTGCCGTGATGACGACACTTGATGCTGTGACGAAGAAGA
>NZ_PJJK01000019.1:0-1724 GCF_002929785.1 Cryobacterium sp. Y62
CGCCGGAGCGTGCAGAGTACGCAAAAGACGGTCGCCACCCGCATGATTCGCGTGGTGACGGCCGTCTTCAGTGGATGCGTTACGCGACGCTCCGACGTCGGGCCGCGACGAGCGTGGCTCCGGCCAGGAGCAGCAGTAGCGCGGCGAAGCCGAGCGGTGCGGCCGTGAACCCGGTCGAGGCGAGTGCCGTGGTGGTGGACGCTGCGGTGACGTTCGTGGCGGCATCCGCTGAAATGTACGACAGGTACGTGAGCGTGCCGGTCGCGCTGACCGTCAGGAACGCGACGCGCGACAGGGCTGACCCGTCAGCGGCCGTGCCCGTGAGGGTTACGGTGTGCTGCCCGGCCGATAGTCCGGTCGGCAGAACAGCGCTGGCTGTGAACGCGCCAGTGGAGCCGATCGTTCCGCCAGCCAGCAGTACCGGGGTGGAGCGCAGAATGACGGTGTAATCGGAGCCGGCTTTGAGCCCCGCACCGGACACCGTCACCGGGGCGCCGGCGACGACGTCGCCAACGGCCAGGCCGAGGTCAAGAGTCAGGGTCGGCGACGACGGCGTAACCGGCTCTTCAACAACGACCGCGGCCACGGGCCACTTTGCGTACACGGTCACGTCGTCGGTCGGAGCGACCGAAAAATCAAACGCCGTCGTGAAGTCTGCCGTGGTGTACCAGCCATCGAATTCTGCATCCGTAACAGTAGGAGCCACGGCCAGCTGGCCAGCAACCAAGCGCTGCTCAGCAATCGCGTCGTGCCCGGTGACGTCAAACGACACGATCGGGTCGATCACGGTGTCGTAGCCCATCCATGCCGGCGTCGTAAACCCATTGGCACGCCCGCCGTCAACTCCGAACGTCGACAGATAGTGCACCGTCAAGCCCTCAGCGTCGCCCAGCGACGGATCGACGTGGCCCGAGTCCGGATTGATGGCGTCAGTGCTCCAGAGTGTCGGCGCTGCGCCGGCGAAAGTCACCGCTACGACGTGGCCTTCCCAGAAGAGGTTCGCGCCAATGGTCTGCACTGACGCCGGAATAGTGATAGACGTCATCGGGTTTCCCCAGAAGGCGTATTGATCAATGCTTTCGAGCCCCTCATGCAGAGTGACCGAGCTCAGGCTAGTGCCACCGAAAGCTGACTCGCCGATGTGTGTCACTGACGCTGGAATGTCCAATGACGTTAGAGTACCGCTTTCGCTGAACGCATCGTCTTCGATGGTCGTCACGGACGCCGGAATGATAATAGGCCCGGTCACGGAGTTCCTGCTGAAGGCCATCTGGCCAATGGTTTTCACGTTCTGGCCAATGGTGACCCCGGTAAGGCCCCAGAATTTAAAGGCCTCGGCCCCGATGGCGGTGACCGTGTACTCCGCGCCCGCTTCTGTGACCGTGTCGGGAATCACAACGGTCAATGCCGACCCGTTATAGCCAGTGGCGGTAATCGTTCCGTCGACGGCGCTTGCACCGTATCGGATGCCGTTTGCGGCGGTGAAGCCCGACGTCGCGGCCTGCGCCGGAGCGGCGATCAGTGCGATCGAGCTGGCCACGAGCAGGCCGACAACGGATGCCGCCAGCATCCGCTTCGACGCCCCTCGCGAAAGAGAAAAAGCTACAGACACTGCGACCTCCAAGTAGGGGACCGTGACGTCTCGACCACCGGTGGGCGTCGTCGTCACAGGGTTTCGGCACACGCCGAATCTTGACCCTACTTCGGGTGCTACCCATTTGCCC
>NZ_PJJK01000020.1:0-1857 GCF_002929785.1 Cryobacterium sp. Y62
AATTCCAGCAAGTCAGGTGTCAACTAAACCTTCAGCAGTCCCCACCGCGACCTAGCACTGTCCCGACATCGAGCATGGAAAATAGGGCCAGTATTGCCTTGGGTCGGCGATAACATTAGTGCGCGCGTGACGCTTCGATGCAAGTTATCGCGGTGGATCCGGCAGCACCGGACTAGCGACCGCGCTGAGGGTGAGCATTAGCCTGACCGCCGCGATCCTGGTCACCAGGCGTTGAATATCCTTCTTCATAGGTCTTCTCCTCATTGAGTGCAACCTGACGTGGTTGTTATCGGCACGCGCCGCTTTATGTTGCCCGAAACGACATCTGTCTGAGTTCAGTTGCGTATGGGTCGTCGTCGCCGGGGTTACGGTTCTCCTCCTGTACCCGGCGTCGCCTAAACTGGGGCAACCCACCACCGCCCGGTTTTCTGGAAGCGCCACCGTTCAACGGGACGTGACTGAGGAAAGGAACCATTCCATGATTTTCATCGTCGCCAAGTTCACTGTGAAACCAGAGTGGAGCGATCGTTGGCTGGATCTCACGCGAGACTTCACGGAGGCTACGCGCCAGGAACCAGGCAACTTGTGGTTCGACTGGTCGCGCAGTGTTGAGGATCCTCACCAGTTCGTTCTCGTCGAGGCATTCCACGATGATGCGGCTGGATCTCACGTGAACAGCGCGCACTTCTCCGCGGCAATGAAGGCTATGCCGCAAGCGCTCGTGAAGACTCCAGAGATCATCAGCGAACGCATTGATGCTGAAGGTTGGGGCCCACTGGGAGAAATGACAGTGGAGGAGTAACCACGCGTCTACTGACCGCTGAACTAGTCGGGGTGACTGCCCACATCCATGCGCTTCGGGAGTAGCGGCCGACAACGACCATTTAGCGCTGTGCCCTCGACGCCCCTGTACAAAGACCAGCAACCGTTACTAGGAACAGGACCATGCACGATCTCAACGCCCTCACGGTTCGCAGCATCTCAGTATCTGAGATGAGCAATAAGGTTTACGTACTCACCTCGAAATCAAGCGGCGCGCAGGTACTGATTGACGCCGCCGACGATGCACCCGCCATCTTCACCCTTCTCGCAGATGCCCAGAAGGACACGAAGGCCCTCGTCAGGCTGGCTCTCATTGTCACCACACACTCGCACTGGGACCATGTTCGGGCGCTTGGTGAGGTCAGGGAGCTGACCAGAGTACCCACTGCAGCAGGGCTCGACGATGTTGCAGACATTGCCGTGCCCACAGACATACCTTTGCATCACGGGGACGTCAGGAACGTCGATGGCATTGAACTCGAAGTGATTCACCTACGCGGACACACCCCCGGGTCGATTGCTCTGCTTTACCGCGACTCGCATGGTCCCGCCCATCTGTTTACGGGCGATTCGCTCTTCCCTGGCGGTCTTGGGAACACCAACGGTGATGCCGACCGTTTCTCATCGTTGTACAACGACGTCGTCACTCGGATCTTCGACTACCTTCCGGACGACACCCTGGTGTACCCCGGCCATGGCGCCGGCACAACGCTCGGAGCCGAGCGGAGCAAGCTCTCCCAGTGGAAGCAACGCGGCTGGTGACGGCGACATCCGCCTACCTCGTGCAGCGATTCCAGGTGCTTTTCGATCGAACTTAACCATCCCGCATCCGAAACACAGATCTTCGTAATCAGCCCTGCACCTCCCCGCATGGGCGAATGAAACCGGAGACGCTGACGCGCTGATCCGCTAAGACGGAGAGAACCAGGCCCCCTCGCGAGGTGCGTCCTGATTAGCGCGAGCTCTGATCAGTGAGATGGCGTTCGTCGAGTTCACCTTGCCCGGTCGATCTCGGTTGTAGTGCGGTACTGACCT
>NZ_PJJK01000021.1:0-1893 GCF_002929785.1 Cryobacterium sp. Y62
CTCGGTGCGCTGCAATCCGATCCAGCGGCTCTGCTGCCGACCGACACCGCTGGGCGGTACATCGAGGCTGCGGTGATCGGATTGGATGCCACCTCCGCCACAACACGGCGTGCATTCAAAACGGCTATACGGCGCCAGGCCCAGGCGTCCGTCGTTGCCTGCAAGCAATGGACGACCCTTCGTCACATCATGGTGATCGTCGATGCAGCGGGGAGTCTCGCTGACTAGGAGGCGCTCGACCAATGCGACATCGCAGCAGAAACGACTCATCGAATGATTGAACTGATTTGCGGAATCTACGTCATCATCACATTCGTAGTCGTAACCGGGTGCGACGACCCGAGACTTCTCGCCCATCGCGTCCAATGTCGCGCTGACCAAATTCCAGCGACCGATGCACACAGTGCGATGCACTGGAGAGAAATCGCACAATCATCCATCCAACGCGTGAACGTGGGCCCCTCTCTGTCAACCTTGTGTAAGGCACCGGGATCGTCCCGAATAGTGTTGTAGAAGGCGGGGAAGGAGTTCCCTTGACGAACACCGTAATGACAGAGTCCAGCTCGACGGGGCAGGCTGTAGGGATGGAAGATGTTCCCGATCCCCAAGTCCCTGAGCGCCCGAAACGGCGGACCTACACAGCCAAGTACAAACGCGACATTCTCACCGAGTATGATCGCCTCGGTCGGCAGGAGCGCGGCGCGCTGCTTCGCCGTGAAAAGCTCTCACCTCCTTGGTCAGTGCATGGCGTGACCAGCGCGATAAGGGCGTTTTAGAGGCCTTGGCACGGCCGGTCAGCGCGCCGCCGGCCAGTGCTGTGGAGAAGGACGCCGCCCGGCTGCGGAAGGAGAATCTGCGCTTGTCGGGCGAGTTGGATACGGCGAGGCAGGTGATCGCTATCCAGGGAACACTCTCGGCTCTGTTGGATCAGCTCTCGACCAACAGCAGCGCGACGAGCACCGAGAAATAATCGACGTCACCATCACCGCCCTTGTCGCGCTCATCGGCACGAGGGACGCGTGCCAGGCCGTGGGCCGGTCCCGGGCGACGCACTACCGCCGCCATCCCCGCGCGCCACGGCCGCCTTCAGCGCTTCGACCGCGGCCGAAACCGACCAAGCAGCCACGGGCACTGACCGAGCTGGAACGCGCTGCCGTGCTCAAGGTGCTGCGCTCGAGTCGGTTCGTGGACAAAGCACCGGCAGAGATCCAGGCGATCCTCCTCGACGAGGGCACCTACCTCTGCTCGGTGGCGACGATGTATCGCCTGCTCCGCGCCCACGGCGAGACCGGTGAACGTCGTGCCCAGGCCGAACACCCCGCCCGCGTCAAGCCCGAACTCATCGCCACAGGCCCCAATATGACCTGGTCGTGGGACATATCGAAAATCAAGGGCCCAGCCACATGGTCGTACTTCCATCTCTACACGATTATCGACATTTACTCTCGGTACGTCGTCGGCTGGATGGTCGCGACCGGGAATCTCACGAGCTCGCCGAGCGGCTCCTGTTCGACACGATCGAGAAGCAGAACATTCGTCGAGATCAGCTGACGATCCACTCCGACAACGGCTCCTCGATGGCGTCGAAACCTGTCGCGTTTCTGCTCGCTGACTTGGGCGTGACCAAGTCGCACTCCCGCCCACATACGAGTAACGACAATCCATTCAGCGAGTCGCATTTCACAATTCTGAAGTACCGGCCCGAGTTTCCCGACCGGTTCTCCAGCCTCGCCGAGGCACGCTCATTCTGCTCCGAATTCTACGACTGGTACAACGCTGAACATCGTCATTCGGGTATCGGAATGCATACTTGGGACTGCCCCTGGTTTGGTTGACTCCTGACCTGTGGAGATTCGTCTTCACTGGAAAGATGTCATCATGCCCAAGCCCTAC
>NZ_PJJK01000022.1:0-2052 GCF_002929785.1 Cryobacterium sp. Y62
GTTGACGATCAGGCGGTCAACACCGCACGCATTCTGGCGGCTGACGCCGTTGAAAAGGTTGGGAATGGGCATCCGGGTACCGCGATGAGCCTCGCGCCCGCCGCCTACCTGTTGTTTCAGAAGATCATGCGCCGGGACCCGGCCGACAACGATTGGCTCGGTCGCGACCGTTTTATTCTTTCAGTCGGCCACAGCTCACTGACGCAGTACGTGCAGTTGTACCTCGGCGGCTATGGCCTCGAGCTTGAAGACCTTAAAGCCCTGCGCACCTGGGGATCCAAGACCCCCGGCCACCCGGAATACGGCCACACCGCCGGCGTCGAGATCACCACCGGTCCGCTCGGCCAGGGGTTCGCCTCCGCCGTCGGCTTCGCCTACGCGTCACGTTTCGAGCGTGGCCTGTTCGACCCGGATGCCGCCACCGGCTCCAGCCCGTTCGACCACTTCGTTTACGTCATCGCCGGCGATGGCGACCTGCAGGAAGGCATCACGAGCGAGGCCTCATCGCTCGCGGGCCACCAGCAGCTCGGCAACCTGATCGCGATCTACGACAGCAACCAGATCTCGATCGAAGATGACACTAACATCGCCTTCACCGAGGACGTCGCTGCGCGTTATGCCGCCTACAACTGGCACGTGCAGACCGTGGACTGGAAGAAAACCGGCTCCTACGTCGAAGACGTCGCCGAGCTGAACGCAGCCATTGAGGCTGCCCAAATGGAAACCGGCAAGCCCAGCCTGATCATCCTCAAGACGATCATCGGCTGGCCGAGTCCGAAGAAGCAGAACACCGGCAAGATCCACGGCTCCGCCCTCGGCGCCGAAGAACTCGCCGGCGTCAAGACCGTTCTCGGCTTCGACCCGGAGAAGACGTTCGACGTCGACCCCGAGGTCATCGCCCACACCCGCCTGGCCCTGGAGCGCGGCGCCACCGCGCACGCCGTGTGGAACGTGCGGTTCGAGGCTTGGGCGACGGCCAACCCGGAGCGCAAGGTTTTGCTCGACCGGGTGCTCTCCGGTGACCTGCCCGACGGTGTCGACGAGGCCCTCCCGGTCTTCCCCGGCGGCACCGCGGTCTCGACCCGTGCAGCGTCCGGCAAGGTACTGACCGCACTCGGCACCGTCATCCCCGAACTGTGGGGCGGTTCAGCCGACCTCGCCGAATCCAACAACACCACTATCGGCGGAGCAGCCTCATTCATTCCGAGCGAGCACTCCACCAGTGAATGGACCGGCAACCCGTACGGCCGCGTGTTGCACTTCGGCATTCGGGAGCACGCCATGGCTGCCATTCTCAACGGCATCGTGCTGCATGGCAACACTCGCGCCTTCGGCGGCACGTTTCTCATCTTCAGCGACTACATGCGCCCTGCGGTACGTCTGGCTGCGCTCATGAAAGTGCCGTCGATCTTCGTCTGGACCCACGACTCCGTCGCGCTCGGCGAGGATGGCCCCACCCACCAGCCAATCGAGCAGCTCGCCACTCTGCGCGCCATCCCTGGCCTCGATGTGGTTCGTCCCGGTGATGCCAACGAAACCGCCTGGGCCTGGAAGACCATCCTGGAACGGCGGGGCGGCCCGGTGGGAATCGCTCTGACCCGCCAGAACATTCCCGTGTACGAGCGGGGCGAGGGCGCAGCGTCCGCTGAAATATTCGCCTCGGCGAAGAACGTCGCGCACGGCGCCTATGTGCTGGTCGAAGCCGCCGGTGCAACCCCGGACGTCATTTTGATCGGTACCGGTTCCGAGGTGCAGTTAGCCGTGGATGCCCGTGCCCAGCTCGCCCTCGAAGGCATTAACGCCCGCGTGGTCAGCGCACCCTGCCTGGAATGGTTCGAAGAGCAGAGCAGCGAATATCGCGAATCGGTATTGCCGAAAGCCGTCACCGCGCGGGTGTCGGTTGAAGCCGGCCTCGCTTTAACCTGGCGCGGCTACGTCGGCGATGCCGGCCGCAGCATCTCGATCGAGCATTTCGGCGCATCCGCCGACTATCAGACGCTGTTCCGCGAATTTGGAATCACCACCGAAGCCGTCGTCGCCGCTGCCAAGGAA
>NZ_PJJK01000023.1:0-2136 GCF_002929785.1 Cryobacterium sp. Y62
TGTTAACGCCAACTGAAAACAGGGCCAGAAACGCCAACTGAAAATAGGGCCACCAACCATCATGGAAGGTGATCAAATTGGATGATTGGGCAGAGATTCGCCACCTGCATTCGACGGGGAAGCATTCGAAACGGGAGATAACCCGGCTGGTCGGGGTGTCGCGCGGCACGGTGGATCGGGCGTTGGCAGTGGATCGGTCTCCGACGTATCAGCGGGAGCCGACGGGGTCGAGTTTCGACGCGTTTGTCGGCCAGGTGCGGGTGTTGCTCGCGGCGACGCCAACGATGCCGGCAGCGACGGCGGCCGAGCGGGTGGGCTGGTCGGGGTCTCCGTCGCTGTTCCGGGCCAAGATCGCCGAGCTGCGGCCGGAGTATGCGGTGCCGGATCCCGCGGATCGGCTGGTGCACCCGCCCGGGTTCCAGGTCCAATGTGATCTCTGGTTCCCGCACGAGGACTTGCCGTTGGGTCATGATCAGGCTGCTGCACCGCCGGTTTTGGTGATGACGTCAACGTTCTCCGGGTTCGTCCAGGCCCGCATGTTGCCCTCGCGGACGACGCCGGATCTGCTCGGCGGGATGTGGTCGTTGCTGCAGGAGGCCGAGGCCGTTCCCGCCCGGCTGACGTGGGATAACGAGACCGGCATCGGGCGCGGGAAACTCACCGAGCCGGCCGCCGCGTTCGCCGGTACTCTCGGCACGCAGATCAAGCTGCTCAAGGCCCACGATCCTGAGTCCAAGGGCATGGTCGAGCGGATGAATCGCTTCTTCCGGAGCCGCTTCATGTCGGGGCGCGCCTTCACGTCTCCCGACGATTTCAATCAGCAGCTGGCCGGCTGGCTGCCCATCGCGAACAACCGTCTCTCCCGGTCGCGACGAGGGCGGCCGGGAGACCTGGTCAGCATCGACCGTGCTGCGATGCGCGGACTTCCGCCGGTGGCGCCGGAGGTGATGTTCCGCAATAGCGTCCGGCTCCCAAGGGATTACTACGTTCGCGCGTTCAGCAACGACTACTCCGTCGACCCAGCCATGATCGGCCGGGTCGTGGACGTCGCGGCGAGCCTGGAGCGCGTGACCGTCCATCACGACGGGGTACTCATCGCCGACCATCGCCGGAAATGGGCCCGGCAACTGACCGTCACCGACCCGGCGCATGTTCTCCGCGCGGCCGAGCTGCGCGCCCAGTTCCAAGCTCAACGCGCGCGCCGGCCCACGGTCACGGGCGTCGTCGAAATGGCCTCACTGGTCCGCTACGACGAGCTCTTCAGCGTTGATATCGACGCCGCGCCGACTGGGTTGGCGGTCGCGTCATGACCGGCTCGGAAGCGGCCTCGCAGATCGAGTACTACGCCCGCGCATTGCGGGCACCGCGGATCAGTGAAGCGTTCCGGCGCTTGGGCGACCAGGCCCGCGACGCGGGTTGGTCCCATGAGGAATACCTCGCCGCAGTGCTCTCCAAGGAGGCCTCCGAACGGGAGGCTTCCGGGGCCGCGCTGCGGATCAAGGCTGCCCGGTTCCCGGGTCACAAGACCCTCGAGGACTTTAACTTCGACCATCAACCCTCCGCCGACCGGAACCTGATCGCGCACCTGGGCACGGGTGTGTTCCTCACCGAAGCGAAGAATGTCGTCCTCCTCGGGCCTCCCGGGACCGGGAAAACGCACCTCGCCGTCAGCATCGGGATCAAGGCCGCCAAAGCGGGCCACCGGGTCCTCTTCGACACCGCGACGGGCTGGGTGACTCGACTCCAAGAAGCCCATTCGAGGGGAAAACTCGCCGCCGAACTCATCCGGCTGCGCCGTTACAGCCTGCTGATCGTTGACGAGGTCGGCTACATCCCCTTCGACCAGGATGCCGCGAACTTGTTCTTCCAGCTCGTGTCTTCCCGCTACGAACACGCGTCGCTGATTATGACGAGCAACCTGCCCTTCGCCCGCTGGGGCGATGTGTTCGGAGACCTCACGATCGCCTCCGCGATGATCGACCGAATCGTTCACCACGCCGACGTAATCAGCCTCAAAGGCAACAGTTACCGGCTCAAGCAACACCAACCCGCCGAGACTACGGCACACTAGAACCACACGAGAGTGGCCCTGTTTTCAGTTGGCAGAAGTGGCCCTGTTTTCAGTCGGCGTTAACA
>NZ_PJJK01000024.1:0-2201 GCF_002929785.1 Cryobacterium sp. Y62
TAGCCGTGCTCTTCGAGCTCGACGGCGAGGTCTTTGTCCCCGGAGCGCACGATTCTTCCGGCGGTCATAACATGCACCTGATCGGGCACGATGTAGTCCAAAAGGCGCTGGTGGTGCGTGATGACCAGCATGCTGCGGCCTTCATTGCGCAGGGCGTTCACACCACTGGCAACTATCCGGAGTGCGTCGATATCCAGACCGGAGTCCGTTTCGTCCAGGATCGCGAGTTTGGGCTCCAGGATTGCCATCTGCAAAATCTCGTTGCGTTTCTTCTCACCGCCGGAAAATCCCTCATTGACGGAGCGGCTCATGAAGGTCTGGTCCATCTCGACCAGCTTCATCCGCTCCTGGGCCAGCGCCAGAAAGTCCACCGGATCCAGCTCGTCCTGCCCGCGCTGTCGACGCAGGGAGTTCAACGCTGTACGCATGAAGTACATGTTTCCAACGCCTGGGATTTCGACCGGGTGCTGGAACGCCAGAAACACACCGGCGGCAGCGCGTTCTTCTGGCGAGAGGGCCAGCAGGTCTTGACCGTCATACGTGACGCTTCCTGAGATCTGGTACCCATCGCGGCCGATCAGCACACTGGCCAACGTGCTCTTTCCCGAACCATTTGGTCCCATGATCGCGTGGACTTGACCCGGCTTCAGCTCGAGATTCACCCCGCGCAAAATTTCTTTGTCCTCGATACTGGCGTGCAGTTCTTCGATTTTAAGCATTATCCAACGCTTCCTTCCAGGCTTACGGTTAACAGCTTTTGCGCCTCGACGGCGAATTCCATCGGCAGCATTTTGAAGACTTCACGGCAGAAACCGTTCACGATCATCGAGACCGCCTCTTCCTCAGGAATGCCGCGTTGGCGGCAGTAGAGCAGTTGCTCCTCACCGATTTTGGAGGTGGAGGCCTCGTGCTCAACCTGACCGGTCTTGTTCTTCACCACGATATAGGGGAGGGTGTGCGCACCGCTGTCCTTGCCGATCAACAGCGAATCGCACTGTGTGAAGTTGCGGGCACCGACGGCGGAATGTCGCATATCGACCAGCCCACGGTAGGTGTTCTGACCGTGACCGGCCGAAATTGCCTTCGAGATGATGGTGCTCTTAGTGTTCTTGCCGATGTGCACCATTTTGCTGCCGGTATCAGCCTGCTGGTGCCTGGCCGTCAGCGCGACAGAGTAGAATTCCCCGATCGAGTTGTCGCCCTTAAGAACGACGCCAGGGTACTTCCAGGTGATCGACGATCCGGTCTCGACCTGGGTCCAGGAGATCTTCGAGTTCTTGCCAGACGCCATGCCGCGCTTGGTGACGAAGTTGTACACACCACCGTTGCCGTCGGCATCCCCCGGGTACCAGTTCTGCACCGTCGAGTACTTGATCTGTGCGTCATCAAGGGCGACCAGCTCAACAACGGCGGCATGGAGCTGGTTCGTGTCACGCACCGGGGCGGTGCATCCTTCGAGATAGCTCACGAAGGCGCCCTCTTCGGCAATGATCAGGGTACGTTCAAACTGACCGGTATCGGCCGCGTTGATGCGGAAGTAGGTGGACAGCTCCATCGGGCAGTGCACCCCCTCTGGGATATAACAGAACGAGCCATCGGTGAACACCGCCGCGTTCAGACATGCGAAAAAGTTGTCGTTGTACGGAACCACTGAACCGAGGTATTTGCGTACCAGGTCAGGGTGTTCTTGAACGGCTTCCGAGAAGGAGCAGAAAATGACTCCGACCTCGGCCAACTTGTCTTTAAACGTCGTCGCAACCGATACCGAATCGACGATCGCGTCGACCGCGACGCCGCTAAGCCGCTCTTGCTCGCCGAGAGAAATGCCCAGCTTGTCGAACATCTCCCGAAGCTCCGGGTCGACCTCGTCCATGCTGGCGAGACTCTTTTTTTTCGGCTTGGGAGCGGCGTAGTAGATGATGTCCTGGTAGTCAACTGGACCATACGACACATGCTGCCAGGTGGGCGCCGTCAGCGTGGTCCAATGCCGGTAGGCACGAAGTCGCCATTCCAAGAGCCAATCCGGCTCATTCTTCTTACTCGAGATCAGCCTGATGATGTCTTCGCTGAGCCCCCGGGGGGCGACATCGGTATCGAGGTCGGTCGTGAAACCGTACCGGTATTCTTGGTTTGCTAATTCTCGGACCTCGTCAGAGATCCCCGTCGTGGTTGTGGGTGCACTCATCTACTTCTCCTTGTCA
>NZ_PJJK01000025.1:0-2273 GCF_002929785.1 Cryobacterium sp. Y62
GATGATTCCTGATTCTCGCCCTACGTCACACGGCGGACTTGCTGTTAGCTACTGGCCTCACCCAACCCTGGCACGTAGGGCGCGGACGGTGCAGCTTTCGCGTCTCTCTTCCGATATCACCAGGCGCGCGCCTATCGGCGCGCGTTGTCTCTTGTCTTGAACGCCCACGACGCGTTCGAATAAAGAGAGCAAGCGCGATACCGGTGTTCGGGTGCGCTACGTCGGCACCTACGAGCCAATCGATCGGATGGACGTGGGGGCGGTCGAGCCGGAGGACATCGTCCCGAGCCAGGAACCCCGCGATACCGACGTGTGGTTCACAGAATGGCAGGTTGCCGAGGACAGTTTGGACGTTGCACTTGACCAACACGTCGACTGGTCGCTGGGGCCCATGGACCAGAACTGAGTTTCCCGCCTGTTCGCTGGCCGCCGCACTATCCCCTTGCAGCTCGACACCTATGCCGACGCCGTCCGCGACCCTTCCGGCCAGTCGGATCGGACGCAGCTGTCCGGTCGCGTTGCGCGAATTGATCAGATCTCGGTTCGCTACCACCCTTCGAAGGATCCAAAGGAACGCGGTGTTCTGGTGCCGGAAACAGGGGGCGCCATGCAGCGCAGTGTGCTGATCTTTCGCCAGTCGCGCGGTCATCACGGAAAGGTCGTCGGCTGGATAGTCCGCCTGCGTGAGTAGGCGTTACGGCGCTTTCTCGTGTCTCAGTTGGGGTTCCCCCTGCGGAAGGGCGGAAAACAAGAGTGGGTGGTACCCGCGATCGGATGCCCGGATGCCACCTGTGTCAGTTCGTCTCTGCTTCCTCCGGAGGAGCGACTGGTGATACGACGGGAGGCAGCTCGATATCTGCAAGGATCCGGCCGACGGCACGCCACTTTTCTGCCGAGGCGGCATCGAGCGGGTGCTCAGGAGTATCTTCCAGGTCTTTCAATTCCGGGCCCAGGATCGCGCTGGCGACCTTTGTGATGAGTTCGCGCAACGATTCGGTACGCATATAAGCACCGATGTACTCGCCGTTGGGTACGGGCGCGAGTTCCGTCGTATAGGCGCTCACAAAACAGTCCGCAGCTTCAGCACGCAGGTAGGGGCTCTCCAAAGTCTGGTACCAGCGGCGAAGGAAAACATCACAAGGCGCCTCGTCATGAAGGTGCCGTTCGTCGTCACGAAAAATACGCTTATAGATCTCATCCGGGTTGAGCTGGTTCGCGAGTTCGATCGCCTGATCCAGATTCCCTTGGTAGATCAGGTCGGCAAGTTCAGGGCTCGTCTTTTGATCCATCCGTTGCTGAAGTTGCCTCCGAAATCGGCGCGGGCGACTGTGGTCTGCCCATGCGGAGCCCAGGCGAAGTCGCCATTCCTCTCTGGCCTTGACGACGTCCGTAGTTGCCGAGATGACCAATGCGGTGACGGCGATCACGTCAAGTGCGGTGGTGATGGGCGATCGTTTCATCTATTGCTCCCTCTTCAGATATCGCAGCACAGCACTGCCGTGCTGGTCAGGCGCGACTTTCGTACCCGGAACCCTGCCGCAGGCCGCCGCGACAAGGGACACCTAAGCAACTGACTCCCGCGTAGCTATAAATATTTCTCTACGATGTGTCGGTTATCAGAATAGAGGGCTGCTCCTGGCGTAGCTGACTCGTTGACGTGCCCCATGGTGGTTCCCCTAAGGATTCACTCTTGCTCACCGTGGTCGCCGCTGCGAGCCTTTCGGAGTTCGAATTACCGTCGTTCTTGCGCTCGTTTTTTGCGCACGGCCACTATGGTCGCCCCGGCAATTATGAGCAGGCCACCCACAGCGCCGAAAACTCCCAGCGGCACGCTCGTCGACATATAATCGATCCCAGCGACGACAAAACCAATCCCAATCAGTGTCAGAAGGCCCTGAAAAATTAGTGTTTCGCGCATAGGTAATCTCCTGAATCAGGTGGCCGGAGATTCGGCCTCCCCCCGCATTTTATGCGGCTACTGCGCCCTCGAACGCGATTGTCGGACCCACGGCTTTAGCTCAACATCTGCCCCCGGACCGACTCGACCCCCCGTCGTATCGCACGGGGTTGGTGAAACGGACAGTTTCGGCGCCAGTGCACCCGTACACGACGATGGGGACCAGCGGCATCGACACATTCTCTCTTGTGAGGTGTCCACCCAACGGGGGCAAGGCCATAACCGGAGTCATGCAGATAGGGGCGTCGCCCGGATCTCCACCTCGGACCGCCGCGTCACACTCTACCTACCCGAAACCTGGCCCAAGCACTGGCGC
>NZ_PJJK01000026.1:0-2286 GCF_002929785.1 Cryobacterium sp. Y62
GCCTCGAGCCAGCTCTCGACTGATCGTGGCAGCAGACCGGCCCACCAGAGCAGCGATCGCCCGCACGCCGGTGCCACCCAGATGCAAGTCCGCGATCCGCAGTCGTTCCTCCAAAGACAAGTACCGCCCCGACCTCTCTGCCTCAGGAAGAGGGATCCGCCCACCCGTTGCTTGACGCCAACGCCGTCCAGTTCGTCGATTCACCCCGACAGCATCGCACGCTGCAGTCAGCGTCGAACCTTGAGTCATCAACACCCAAAACCGCGCCCGCTTCTCCACCAGCTCATTCTTCAACCACACGTACAACACCTCACAAAAATCGAGTGTCGCGACGACCGGTTGAATTCGCCAACCCCCTACGGGACGCTCGCGTTCGCAGGGACCGACGGAGAAGTTCGCTAGTTCGCTGCGCAATCAGCGACCCAACGAAGGCTGTTAAGTCCTGGTGGCGGCAGACACCAACGGGCCATCTTGGTCTTGCAGTTATAACTGCAAGGATCTAGGCTGAAGAACGAGGCCGCGCCACGCGCCGCCTCCACGGGCCAGATCCATCAGTCGGATCTGCGGCCACGTCGAGAAGAGAGAAGTGTTGTCATGGCGCCCAATGTGCTTGTAAACGGATCCCTTCTCGTGGATGAAACAGTCCGCCGCTCTGCCGAACTCTTCATCGCGCAAGCTCATGATCGCAACATCACCACGGCATCGTTGACCCTGGATGACGGCACGACTGTTCAGTTGGACCGCACCCTCGCCGAACTTATGCAGTTCGTCATTCGAACGTTGCCTTCGGGCGCAGTGAACGTGCAGTCGGTTCCTTCTGAGATGACGTCAACGACCGCCGCAAGCGTTCTTGGGATATCCCGACCTACACTCATGAAGTTGGTGCAGGACGGCCTGCTCCCCTCGCACAAAGTAGGAGCACATCATCGCTTCAAGCACGCGGACGTCGCCATCCTCGCGGAGGCTCGCCGTGCTGCTCGACTGGATGCCTTCACCAGGCTTCGTGAGCTCGATGACAGCCTCGAGGGGGCAGAGTAGAACAAGGGTGAAACCCAAGTCCACGCTGGACCGATAGCGTGAACGCGTGCACCACGTATTCGTCGACTCCAACGTACTGGGAAGCCGCACCCTCTACGACTGGCTTTTCCTGCTGCGCAGCCAATCCAAGATGTTCAGTCTGAGCGCGACT
This sequence comes from Cryobacterium sp. Y62, assembly GCF_002929785.1. Lineage (NCBI taxonomy): Bacteria > Bacillati > Actinomycetota > Actinomycetes > Micrococcales > Microbacteriaceae > Cryobacterium > Cryobacterium sp. Y62. Next base: position 1,190 of record NZ_PJJK01000026.1, read on the forward strand.
CCGGACGTGCTTGACGAAACGCATCGCGTGTGGCGACGGAAGCATTCTTCGGCGGGCGGAGAGCTGCGCAGAAACCGCGAAAAAGTCTTTCGTGAGAACTTCGACGAAATCCTCGAGGACTGGACCGGTGGCGAGGCCCCAAACCTGCGGAACAAAGACGATCAGCACGTTCACAATGCGGCCGTTTACAGCCACGCAGACATTCTGCTCACAATGAACATCAAGGACTTTGGCGACCCGGACCTGTTGCCGTATGACCTATATACGCCCGACGAGTTCTTCTGCCTGGTAGAGAGCAGCCACTTGTTTGTTGTCCGGGAAGTCACTCGGACGCAGAACACCTATTGGCAGAGCCGACGCGCCAAAGGCGACTCGGTGACGAGCCTGGCCGAAGCGCTCGAAAAAGCTGGCTGTCCAAAATTCGCGGCAATCGTTGCTGAACACCTTCGGGTGCTGTCGGGGCCGATCTAGCCAACGCCGTCGTTGGGATCCCGCAGATGGTGGCGGCGGTTCACGTCCATGCGGAGTATGCCCACGCCGCCTCACAAGAGCTCTACGGTCCGTCGATCACGTCCGGCGCAGGCTGCCGGCGCCGGTGGCAGCACCACACGCGACTTCTGACGCCGACCACCCGTTTGTGACCCTGATATTGAGGCAGTTCGACCAAGCTGCCGTCTCGCTCGCGAGTGGCCGGCAGGCGGAACTCCGCGATGAGGTTGCCGCTCATCTGCAGGCCCCCGACAGCGACATGGCGCGCATTACTATGACTGGAGTCGGCCGACTGCTGGTCTTTGAGCACGAACTTCATGGGTCAACTTTGAGCGGTATCGACGCTGAACTCTTGTTGTGCTGGAACGCACCTGATCTGACATGACCACGTCAACGAAGTGACTACAGTCTCAGACGTTCTCGGAACACATCCTGCGGGCCGCTGACACGCTTGGCAGACGTCCGCTCCCGCAGGGACGTCCATCCGGACACCTAACCATTCGATCGCTAGCTCTGGGTCCGTTCCCGGAACCCTACGTGCCAGGGTTGGGTGAGGCCAGTAGCTAACAGCAAGTCCGCCGTGTGACGTAGGGCGAGAATCAGGAATC
>NZ_PJJK01000027.1:0-2458 GCF_002929785.1 Cryobacterium sp. Y62
AGGCACGACCGCTGGACCGTCACACCATGCCGCTCACCGGCCTCAACGTGCCGCTCGTCCCGAACCGACCCGGTTTTCAGGCCGCCATTATGTTGGCGGCTTCGTCTTTAATCGGGCAGTTTGATCTCGTGTTCCTCGGGCCGGACGTGCCGCGAAGCCGCCTGTTGTTGTACCAATCGACCCTGTCGAAAGAGCGGACATCGACGTCAGCCAGGGTCTTCAGCGGGCCCGTCGCGAAGGGCGAGTTCTTCGAAGCTGAGGCTCGCTCGGGAGCGGCGAAAACGCTCAGCGAATGCTCCACGTAGCGCTCACAGAACGCCGCCAAAGAGCACCACAAGTCGCACGGCAACGTTCACCGACCCAGATCGAGGTATCGATTTCGGCTCCCGTGCTGCCCTATCCCGGTGATGTGGACAGGGCAGCCCCCGGAGGGTGGCTTATGTCAGAGGGGCTTTGGCGCCTGCTTCGGCGACGGCCTGGTCCTGCTCGCCGGAGCCGCCGCTGACGCCGACGGCGCCGACCACTTCGCCGTCGCGGGTGAGTGGGATGCCGCCGGCGAAGATCATGATCCGGCCATGGTTGCTGGCGTGGATGCCGTAGTACTGCTGGTTGGGCTGGGAGTTATCGCCCAGGTCCTTGGTTTGGATGTCGAAGGCCCGGGCGGTAAAGGCCTTGTTGATCGAGATGTCGATGCCGCCAAGCCAGGCACCGTCCATCCGGACGTGAGAGATGAGGTTGCCGCCGGCGTCGGCGACGGCGATGTTCATGGGCTGGCCGATCTCGGAGGCCTTGGCCTCTGCTGCGGTGATGATGATGCGGGCGTCCGCAAGTGTCAGTGTCAGTGTCATGATGGTTCTCCTCGATCGGGTGGGGGCCACGGATGTCGTCCGCGGCGGGGTGGTTGGACGGGTAACGGGGCAGGCGCCGGGCGTCCCTACGCCAGTGCTCCCATGGGGTCCCAGGCCGGCAGCACTGCGGGTTCGGCATCCAGTGCCTGCCGCAGCTCCGGGGACAGCCGCCACTTGTTGACCACGACCTCGAAGACGTACTCGTCGAACCAGTTGTCCGCCATGGTGAAGAAACCCTGGTCGCCGGCTTCCTCGCCCCAGCTGTTCTCCACCCGCCAGCGGCGCGTTTCGCCGTCGAGCACGTCAACGCCGGTCAGGAGCATGGCGTGGGTCATGGCCGATTCGCCAAAGCGGACACGCGCCTCCTTGTCCATGGCCAGTTCGGCACCATAGAGCCCTGCGTAGTCGTACAGGCGGGCATCCCAGATGCCGTCCTTGCGGACCATCTGCGGGCCCACGTCGCACCCGAACCAGACCGGTTCCCCATCCAGGATGGCGTCCTTGGCCAGCCGCTTGGCCAGGCCGATGTCCACGTTAAGGTAGAGCACCGGTTCCGCGTCGATTACATTGCCCAGGTGCGCGACGGTCAGGGTGGTTCCCTTCGGATGGTCCGTCCTGGGGTCGTCGACCAGGCATACGTAGTCATCGAGGTTGATGGTGGTGTACTTGGCCAGAAATTGTTGCGGCGTCAGGATGCCCTCGCGGTGGAAGCACTTCGCATCATCGGTGTATTCCCAGTCGACGGCGGACGGCGGGGTGCCCAGGTGCAGGGCGAGGATCCGGTGAACGTCGGCGATGATCCGTGCCTTCGCCTGTTCCTGCCCGGCTGTGTCGCCGTCGTGGCGGAGCCTGCGCAACTCTTGCGCCCCGCGGCGCAGGAGGGAGCGCAGGACGGCGTTCATGCGGCCCGTGTTGGAAGAGGACTCAGTTTCCGGCATGGCCGACTTTGGCACGGCCCCGTACTTGCGGAAGATGTTCACCGCCATGTTCCACTGGCCGCCGTCGCCCAGGACGGTATGCAGCAGCCACTGCACCAGACGGTCGTCCTCCCCGCGTTCAGCGGTTTCCAGGATGGACTCCAGGAAGTAGTTGGCGCGCTCCAGCTTGTCGAAATACGTGGCGTAGTTCTGGGAAAACTCAAACTCCTTCACGCCCAGGGTCTGCTTGGCGCCGACCCGCAGCAAGTTCAGGGCCGCGAAGAGCCAGCAGCGGCCGGACTTCTTCTGGTTGGTGACTTTCCAGTCGTCGATGCGGTTTGAAACCGTGGTGGACAGGGACGTCGCCACCTCGTGGTCAATGGCGAGCTCATCGACGCTGATGCGGACAATAGCATTTTGCCTCTGCTTCAGGACGGGGTCCGCCGAGAAGGACTCGTGCAGGGCCGTGAGCTGCCCGGAGGTCAGGGACGCGACGGTAAGTTCCGTTGAAGTAGTCATGCCGTCCACCTTGCCACATGCATCAAACCCGGAACCGTGACCGCATCCTTGAAGATGAACGGCCCGGCCCGACGAGCGAAGAGCAGCTGAGGACCTGAAAACCGGGTCGGTTCGGGACGAGCGGCACGTTGAGGCCGGTGAGCGGCATGGTGTGACGGTCCAGCGGTCGTGCCT
>NZ_PJJK01000029.1:0-2657 GCF_002929785.1 Cryobacterium sp. Y62
CCGTTGACGAATGTGGCCAGGGCTGCGGTGCCGACTAGCAGAACGAGGGCGGTACGCACACCTGACAGCATGACTGGCACGGCGAGGGGGAGCTCCACCCGAAAGAGCACCGCCGTGGAGCTCATGCCCATGCCACGTCCGGCTTCGATGAGGCGGGCGTCGACCTGTTGCAGGCCGACCATGGTGTTTCGCAGCACCGGGAGCACCGCGTAGAGCACGAGGCTGAGCGTCGCCGCCCAAAAGCCGAAGCCAACCCAAAATGCGAGGAGTACGACGACGCCGATTGCGGGGGCGGCTTGCCCGACGTTGGCGATCGCGAGCACCGGAGCGGTCAAAAACCGCAGGGGCCGCCGGGTCAGGGCGATTCCCACGGGAATTGCGATAACCAATACGATTACCGCGGCGAGGAGGGTGAGTTGGATGTGCTCCACGGTGTAGACCCAGAGCGCGTCCGGGGCGAGGGTGGTCAGTTCGATCGGCGAGAGGTTAGCTGTCAGTAGCCAGATGACGAGCGCGAGGAACGCGAGCAGAATGCCGGCCAGCTGGTAAACCAGTCCCCGCCAGGATTGCCACACCGCGCGGGCGTGACTGACCGGTACGGCCGGTGCGGCCGGGTTGCCGGGTGTTTCAGCGGCGGAGTCGCCGCCGGCAATGCCAGCTTCTGTAGTCAGGGCGCGGGTGCTCATTGACCGGCCCGCGCGTCGGCGCCAGTGCTATCGGTCTCATTTAGTTCGGCGTCAGCGGCAGGCGCCTGCTCTTGGAACACACCGGTGTTCAGTCCGACGGGAGCTTGGTCCGACTCAAGCACGGCAGCGGTCTGTGACCGGGTAATGGCGTCCATGACGGTCTGTACGTCGATGACGCCCTTGAACATGTCGCGGCGGCCGGTGACGAGCGCGGCTCCAGCGCTGGAGACGAGCATTATGTCAAGTGCATCATTAAGCGTGGCACGGTAGCCGACGACCGGAAGTTTCGGGTCGTTAACGTTACTAATGACCTCGAGGCGGCCGAGCTTGCGCCGGGAGAGCCACTGGATGGGACGGTGCCGCTCATCGACGATGACCGCGTGGCCGTGGCCGGCGTCGATGAGGCGGGCCAGGACATCCGCTGCCCGTTCGCCGGGGCTTCCCACGACGGCGTCGCCGAACCCGACCTCTGCCACCCGGGTTAGGGTGAGCTGTTTGAGGCCAGCGCCGGACCCGATGAAGTTTTCGACGAACTCATTGGCAGGGTCGCCGAGGATGCGTTCCGGGGTGTCGTACTGTTCGAGCTGGGCGCCCTCGTTGAAGATGGCGATCCAGTCGCCGAGCTTGACGGCTTCGTCGAAGTCGTGGGTAACGCAGACGATGGTCTTCTGCAGTTCTTCCTGGATGTTGAGCAGTTCGTCCTGCAGGCGCAGACGGGTGATCGGGTCGACGGCGCCGAAGGGCTCGTCCATGAGTAGAACGGGCGGGTCGGCCGCGAGGGCGCGCGCCACGCCGACGCGCTGCTGCTGACCGCCGGAAAGTTCTCTAGGGTACCTGTTTCGGTAGAGTGCCGGGTCGAGGGAGACGAGCTCGAGGAGTTCGTCGACGCGGGCCGCGATGCGGGCTTTGTCCCAGCCGAGCATTTTCGGCACGAGACCGATGTTGGTGGCCACGGTCATGTGGGGAAAGAGCCCTCCGGCCTGGATGACATAGCCGATGCCTCGGCGCAGGGTATCGCCGTTCATATTGGTCACGTCGTCACCGTCGACGACGATACGGCCCTCGGTCGGTTCGATGAGTCGGTTGATCATTTTCAGGGTGGTGGTCTTGCCGCAGCCTGAGGGGCCGACGAGCATGACAATCTTGCCGGCCGGAATCTCCATGGTCAGACCGTCGACGGCGGGGCGCGCCTGCCCGGGGAAACGCTTGGTGACGTGGTCCAGCAGGATATTCGCACCGGTGATGCCGGTCGGGGAATCTTCGGTGCTGATGGATTCTGCGCTGTTGGATGCAATGAGTTCAGACACGAATACCTCGGGGTGTGGTCAGGCGGCCGAGGCCGACGAGAAGAAGATCAAGAATGAGGGCGAGCACAACGACGCCGATGACGCCCGTCAGCACCGACTCAAGGGAGTTGGCGCCGCCGAGGCGGGAGAGGCCGGAGAAGATGAATCCGCCCAGGCCTGGGCCGAGGGAATATGCGGCGATCGCGGCGATTCCCATGACCATTTGGGCGGATACCCGAATGCCTGTGAGGATGATCGGCCACGCCATAGGCAGTTCCACCTGCAGAAGCGTGCGAAACCGACTCATGCCGATGCCGCGGGCGGATTCCACGATCGACGGCGCAATACCCGACAGGCCCACGACCGCGTTGCGCAGAATAGGCAGCGTAGCAAAGAACGCCACGACGATGACGGCCGGAACAACGCCGAAGCCGAACGGTGCGATGAGCAGCCCGATGAAAGCAAACGACGGGATAGTCAAGCCAATGGCCGACACCGAGTTGGCAACCCCGGTCAGCGCGGAATTACGGTAAACGAAGGCGGCCAGCACGACGGCGATAATTGTCGCCAGAATCAGGCACTGTACGACGAGGCTGAAGTGCTGCCAGCTGCTGAACAGAATCTGCTCAAACTGATCCCCTAAAAAATCCCACACATCAAAACCTCTTCGCTTCGATCACACATC
>NZ_PJJK01000031.1:0-2996 GCF_002929785.1 Cryobacterium sp. Y62
AACTACTACGCTGAAACAAACGGCCCGATAAATATCGAAGCCGCCAACAAAACGGCGGTATGAAACCCGGGACGGTTCAGGCCGCTCTAAAATGCTTGTATCTGGTCACTCGCAGTCTCGACCCCACCGGTGAGGGCCGAGCTCGTTGGACGATGAGGTGGAAACCAGCTCTCAACGCCTTCGCCATCACCTTCCACGGCCGCTGGCCGAACGCAGAATCCTACTAATGAAAAACGCCGGAAACACCGTTACCGAGACACACCCTGTGCCTTTGTTGAATGTGTTGGTATTGGGGGCGTCCCTAGTGCTGTTGTTTCGGCGACGTCCCCTTTTCGTCAACCTTGGGTAGGGCATCGGGATTGTCTCGAATAGTGCCGTAGAGGGCGGGGAAGGAGTTCCCTTGATGAACGCAGTAATGACAGGACTCAGCTGGAGCGGGCAGGAAGGAACGAACTCAATGACCGGCTAAAGAAACTGACTCATAAAAGTTGACATCTTCCGCCGCGCGTGGTGGACGAGGCGATCAACACAGTTCTTTACCCTCTTCAGCGATTCAGGGTAATGGGGTGCCTGTGCCAGGTGGAGGAATCGAATTATGCGCCAATTGGTGAGTTCACCAGCGTGCGCATCATTGATATATCCAAGACGATACGAGGGATCGGGGAAAATGAGTACGTCACGGGAGGCAAAGAACGCCGACAGCGATACTCCGAAACGATTGTGCGAAGTACCGAGCTTGGGCGTCGCGAAAGGGCACTGCTGATTCGCGCACTCGAGGAGGAATCATAACCATAGTGAAAGTACGCTAGTTATCGAAGAATGTGTGCTCGGCCGAGTTGACCCCACGTACTGATCCACGAGTTTCTCCACGGCGTCGCGGTTGTTCAGGCTGGAATTGCGGTGTGTGAACAAGATTCGAACCGGCCATACCAGCGGATGCTTCTAGACTTGACTGGCTATGGTTGACCATTCTTCTCCTTCGTCCGGAGGTCCCGATCGGCTGAAGTGGGAGGCGTTCTGGGTCGCTGCCGGCGTCGCTTCTCTTACTATTCTTGACCTGTCGAAGATTAATGTTGGGTTGCCGGTGATCGAGCAGTCGCTCGGTGGTGGTGTTACCGAGTTGCAATTGATCGTCGCCGGTTATGCGCTCGCTTTTGGATTGGCGCTGGTGCCATCGGGTCGGCTGGGCGATATTTATTCTCGACGGCTGATGTTCATCATCGGGCTTAGTGCGTTCTCGGTCGCGAGTGTTCTTTGCGCTATCGCGCCTACAATCGAGTTGCTTGTGGTGGCACGTATTTTTCAAGGAGTTGCCGCCGGTATCCAGATGCCGCAGGTACTGGGGCTGATCCAACAACTATTCCAAGGTGCAGAACGTGGTCGCGCCTTTGGGTTATTCGGTGCAGTCATTGGAATTTCAACGGCTTTTGGACCAACTCTAGGTGGACTTTTGATCGGCGTTGGTGGCGCCGACGCTGGTTGGCGACTGCTGTTTTGGATGAATGTGCCGTTGGGGCTTGTTGCCTTGTTCTTCGCCATCCGCTTGCTTCCGAAACGTCAGCTGCATGCACACCAAAACAGCGAGCTTGATCTTGTTGGTATCTTGCTGCTTGGAGTTGCGACTCTGGGTCTGATGCTTCCCTTCGTGCTGACAACTGGTGCGCCTACGGATGCCCCGAACCGCTGGTTCTGGTTGATTCTCTTCGTTTTCGCCGGAGCCGTTTTCATCTGGTGGGAGAGACGTTACCAACAAATCGGCAAGTCGCCAGTGGTCCATTTTTCCCTTTTTCGAACGTCGTCATATCGCAACGGGATACTGATTGCGACGGCTTATTTTGCGTCAATTCCGCCGTATTTTTTGCTGGTCACTTTGTTTCTGCAGGAAGGTCTCGATCTCGAACCCGTCTTCGCCGGAATGGTGAGTATCTCTTTCGCCCTCGCCTCCGCTGTTACCTCGTGGCTTGGCGGTCGCTTGGTCGACCGTTGGGGGCGCCAGCTCGTGGTTATTGGCCTTGTCACGGTTGTCATTGGCTTTGTGCTCGTTTTGCTCGCTGGTTTGTACGTGCGTCCAAATCTGGCGCCGTGGCTGATCGCCGCAGCCATGACCGTCACTGGTGCCGGCGGAGGTCTTGTCATTTCGCTGAACCAGACAATCACCTTGACCGATGTTCCAGTCACCCAGGGCGGAGTCGCAGGATCGATGGCGCAGGTCGGCCAGCGCGTGGGAACGGCGATCGGTGTCGCGGCCGTCATTTCAACCTTCTACGCGACGCTATTCGCCGGGGCAGGCCAGCCCGACCGTGTGCAGGTATTTCGCGAAGGATTCTTCAACGGGATGATGGTTGCGCTCGGCCTAGTGATCATCGCCCTAGTAATCGCACTAATGGACCTGCTCGGGAACCGCGGCAGAAATTACCGTTAGGTCGCTGTCGACTTACGGTGCTCCGGTGGTGGCACCCTCGAATACCCGGACGCGCTCACGACGGCCCGTTGGTAGAAAGTGTCCGCGGGTAAGGTGTGTTTGATATACCTTGCAGCTCCTACTCAATCTGATGAAGATGCTGGATCCGTACCCGTCAACGCAATCGTCCTATGGGATACCCGCCAGGTGTACCGCGCCACCAGATTGGTGACACTCGCCGGAACGTGGTGGCGCGCCAACACCCTCGACACGATCCGTGCGGGAACGCCGGTGTCGGCGGCCATCCGGGCCTTGCCAGTGCGTTAGCGTGTGCGACCTCCAGAACGGCCGCGTCACGTTCCGGACTGGTCAGGGATTGCATCGAGTGCCTCCGCGACGACCGGCCGCTGAGGCCGGCTTTACCTTCGGCACGATAGCGGCGCACCCACCGGTAGGCGCACTGCCGAGGGAAGCCGAGTTCCTTGGCGATATGCGCGACTAAACGACCACCCAATGTTAACGCCGACTGAAAACAGGGCCACTTCTGCCAACTGAAAACAGGGCCACTCTCGTGTGGTTCTAGTGTGCCGTAGTC
>NZ_PJJK01000032.1:0-3080 GCF_002929785.1 Cryobacterium sp. Y62
TATTCTTGGTTTGCTAATTCTCGGACCTCGTCAGAGATCCCCGTCGTGGTTGTGGGTGCACTCATCTACTTCTCCTTGTCAGTTGTTGAAAGTTTCTGTCGGGCAATTGGGGGCGATCAGTGCCCCTGGGGTGGCAGGGCGGCCACGAGCGGGTGATCCTTGTCATAGGGACCCACCTTCGCCGCTCCGCCCGGGGAGCCGATGTCGTCGAAGAACTCGACATTGGCCCTGTAATAGTCGGCCCACTGCTCCGGCACGTCGTCTTCGTAGTAGATCGCCTCGACCGGGCAGACAGGTTCACAGGCACCGCAGTCGATGCATTCATCGGGGTGGATGTAGAGCGAGCGCTCGCCCTCATAAATGCAATCGACCGGGCATTCGTCAATACATGCCCTGTCCTTGACATCCACGCACGGCAACGCGATGACATACGTCACAGTGCGGCCCGCACCGAGTGCTCCAAGAATATTTCCTGACCGAACCCCATTAGGCTGCCACCCCAAATACCGCGGGCACCTGATCGAGAGCGTTCAGTAGGGCGTTGACCTCGGTCACCGTGTTGTATGCGGCGAAGCTGGCTCGTGTCGTCGCCGCCACGTTCATGCGCTGATGCAGCGGCATGGCGCAATGGTGGCCAACCCGAACGGCGACCCCGGCATCGTCAAGGATTTGGCCGACATCATGCGCGTGCACACCGTCGACCACGAATGAGACCACACCAGATCGGTCTTGGCTGTCGATCGGCCCGATGACTCGAACCCACGGTCGTTTTGCGAGGCCGGCGAGCAGAACCTCGGTCAGGGCGTGCTCGTGGGCACTCACCCGCGACATACCCAAGCGGGTCAAGTAATCGCAGGCAGCGGCCAGGCCTACGGCCTGTGCTGCCACCGGGACACCGGCCTCGAAGCGTTGCGGCGGTGCGGCGTAGGTCGAGCCTTCCATGCGGACGGATTCGATCATCGAGCCTCCGGTGAGGAATGGGGGCATGGCTTCCAGGAGAGCGTAGCGGCCCCAGAGGACGCCGACCCCTAGGGGGCCGAACATCTTGTGGCCGCTGAAAGCGACGAAGTCCACGCCGAGATCGACTACGTCAATGGCTAAGTGCGGTACCGACTGGCTGGCGTCCAGGACGGTCAATGCACCGACCATCCTGGCTCGATCCACGATGACTGCAACAGGATTGATCGTACCCAGAACGTTGGACACCTGAGTGAATGCGACCACCTTGGTATGCTCAGTAATCACTGTCTCCAGATCGGTCAGGTCAAGACGGCCATCGTCAGTGACACCAATCCAGCGCAGGGTAGCGCCGCTGCGCCGGGCAAGTTCCTGCCACGGAACGAGATTGGCGTGATGCTCCATCCCAGTGACCACTATTTCGTCTCCCGCGCCGAGCTTGAAGCGCGCCGCAACATCCGTGTCGACGCCGTACATGGCCCCCACCGCCGCCGCATTGCTGAAGGAATACGCCACAAGATTCAGCGCTTCGGTCGCGTTTTTGGTGAACACCACCTCCTGAGTGTGCGCACCGATGAAACGGGCAACCGTCGCTCGCGCAGACTCAAACGCGTCGGTGGCTTCCTCAGCCAGTTGATGAGCGCCACGGTGAACCGCAGCATTGTGCTGCTCATAGAACGAACGCTCTGCTTCGAGCACCTGACGCGGCTTCTGCGACGTCGCCCCGGAATCCAAATACACCAACGGTTTAGCGCCACGGACCAGACGCGTAAGAATGGGAAAATCGGCACGGATGGCGGCCGACTCTTCGGTGGTGAATGCCTCATTCGCACCGACGTCACACTGCGTATTATCGGAGTCGGCGATCGTCTGCACTCCGGAAATTATCCCTGCACTGATACTCATGCAATAGACCCTTCACTTGGGTTGTTCGTTTCGGACGTCGTCGGCATGGCAAGAGCGTCGACGGGGATCACCGTCGTACAGACGTGCTCGCCCCCAACAAGTGTTGTTTGCCGTTCAACCGGCACTCCCAGCAGTCGCGAAAACACTTCGGTCTCAACGTCGCAGAAAACCGGGAACTCGGCTGCGACGTGTAAAACCGGGCAATGCCCCTGGCACAGCTGCACGCTGGCCACGGGCAGTCCCTCTTCGGCCGAACGGATCGACGCTGCAAAACCGTCAGCGCTCAGGACCGATGCCAGTGCCTGTGCGCGAGCGCGCACATCGCCACCCGTTGGGGGCAGCTGTGCGGCATACCGCGCTTCGAGCTGTGCGCTACGCTCACGGGCGAACTCGCCCACGGCATCCGCACCGGCGTGTTCTGCAAGAAAGCGCAACGCCGAGGTGGCCACATCGGCGTAGTCACTACTCATCCCGGCATGACCAGCCTCGGAGAGAACGTACGCGCGGGCCGGCCTGCCACGGCCACCGGCTGTGGCGACCTCGCGTTCCTCGATGGCGCCTTGCTCGGCGAGCAGGTCAAGGTGACGGCGAACGGCGGCGGGCGTCAGTCCCAAACGTGAGGCAAGGTCGGCAGCGGTAAGCGGGCCATCCGCAGCGAGCAGCTGCTGGACCCGGTCCCATGTGCGGGTCTCAACACCATTCGATCCAGGCGTCGACCCGTCTGTACCCTCGGATCCGCGGCGGTGGGTTATTAACATTACACAAGCATGCTCTAATTTGACTCGGCTATCAAGTCGGCGCGTCGACTCATAAAAACCTCCGTCCATGGTGGGCTTTCGCAGTTTGGCCTGGACTCACGTGGCGTAAGCAAGGGTTAGCTGTTGGACTATTTCGGGTGCGCTTTCATAAATGCCCACCGCTCCCTGTTTTGGGACATTACGGTCCGAAACTATTGAGAGAGACAAGGCGGCGTCCAAAATGCCGACCTCTGGCGGCTTTTACTTGGTGTCGAAAGACGGTCCTGGAGCGCCCAATTTCGATGACGGGCGCGACAGATCGTCTGCCGGGCCGGGACAATGGAGTGGGGGGGCTGCGCTCACCGGGGTACGACCTGTGGCCTTGCACAGGCGCAGGCGTGACCCGGCATCACCTGCGCAAACGCCCAGGAGCTCGCCTAGCCACCCTGCCGCCCCGCAAAAGCGGCATCGCCCACCTTC
>NZ_PJJK01000033.1:0-3124 GCF_002929785.1 Cryobacterium sp. Y62
ATTATGGTTATCAACAGCCAGCATTGGCAGCGTAGGAGAAACCACTAATTCCGCTGTCCGAAATACCCGCGGCAGGTCAGTTCGAACGTGAGTGATGTTGTAGACGTTTGTTGCGCGGTATTGGTTCGACACCTTACCGAGGTGACTCACAACAGTCTGGGCTGCGCTTCGCATCAAGTCCTCGGCGGCCTTCGTTGATGCCACGATCTGCTTTCGCAGGTTCGCACGTTCGGTTGTCAGCTCCGCTGAACGAGCACGTTTTTGTTCGAGCTCTACCTCGGCAGCAACGTTCTCCTCGCCGAGTGTGAGAAGTGCGTCTGGCTGAGGTCCGTCAACGCTCTCGAATCGAAGGCTTCGAACGACGTAGTCCTTATTAAATACATGCACACGCCTCCACGCGTCGTGCAGGACACTGGTGATTTCTTCCTCTCCAGAGTCCTGTGAGTCCTGCCATAAGAACTTAATGTCTGCGGAGGTTGGGAGGACTCCATCGACGCTGTCCTGGAGTAACTGCGCAAGCGTCGATTTTCCAGATCCGTTTGTTCCAAAGATCAAATTGATTCGTTCGAAAGACTTGATTCCAACGCCGTCGGACCAGTCCCTGTAGATGCGGTAATCGCCAATGTGTTTGAAGCGCTTGAACATTTCCCCGATTTTCTGTCGGAAATGATCACATATCCGACAAGCACGAACTTAGACGAAATTGAGCGCGCGCGAGGCGTCTGCAGGCGCATGCGCGTCGAAAAAGCCTCATCAACTCTGTTCTCATCACCTCTGATCTCACGTCGGCGTTCTGCGCCGAGGAATGAAGCGCCCGAACCAGTGAGAAGATCTTCGGGCTAACGGTCTGAGTGCGATCACCGCAGGCGGTCGCCTTCGGTCGCGGGCCACCTTTCTAGCCGGTCGAGACTGGCTAGACGATGGCTCACTGGTTCTTGCTCATCAAGACATAAGAAAGCTATCGAGAATGTCCGTGAAAGTCTTGACGTCACCGCCTCGAGTTAGCCACTGTCTGGGCGTCATTGGCTGGCCATTCATTCTCGCGCCTCGCTGCGGGGTTGAGACCCCAAAATGCTGGCCGGATGCATGTCGTCTCGCAGCGCGGCCGTAAACGTGGCGCGGTGTGGCAGAACGGAGCGATCTGTGGCGTCAGTGAATTGCCATGTTGGATAGTGCAAAGTACCGTCGGCGACGAACGCGAAGAGATCGCCTCGCTCGCGCCAGGCGTCAACTTCGTGGAGAGTGATGTGAAGTCGCATGGCGACCTGGGTCGCAGTTCTGACGCATTTACACCTTCCGGCCGTGTCCGTCGCTCCGATTCAGCAAGGTCGCCTCGACCGGTGGCCGCCTTGGTTTCGGCTAGCGATTCGTGAGTGAAGAGCCCCTCCTCGATTAGGAACTCCTCTTGCTCCTTGGTGAGGCCGGTCCCTTGGTTGATGCGCGATTCGCGCGTGTCCTCGCCAAAGTCGGCACCATGGGCATGCAAACCTAGCTGGTTCACGGCACGAAATTCTTGCGGTCCGGACTTGATGCGCCATTTCTCACGAGCCTGACCCCTGAGCGGTCCGGATCATCGACCACTTCACGTGACTGGACCGCATACGTGTCGGTATAGTCAAGCACCGCTTTATCGGTCCTGCCCGATAAATGAGTGTTGCCTGAGCGCGTGGGTAGCCCGAAGCAGGCTCGCACCTGACCAACTTGATGCTTCGCGACCATCAAAGTCCTTCCGGGTAAGCCGGCCAGCCTTCGACCGATCGTGACACAGTGCAATCGAAAAAGAAATCGTTGCCAGGGCCTCTACCGTCGAAACCAGTGCCAGCTCATCCACGAGTTTGTTCGTAAAGGAGGAATTAGAGCCACTGGATTCTTGGTAGCAAATGTTTTAGGGAGAGATCTGCGCAAACCCTCGTCACGTGACCCGCTACGAACCGTTTTGGTCGCCCGATGGACGGTGGACAGGACACAAACCCCAGCCACAAACGGAAGTGGTGGTGATGTCGACAAGACGAGCGGTTGCGGCCCCGTGAGCAGATTTGGCACCCCTATGTGGCTCCGATTGATGATCACAGGGTGGAATCAGCCAGTTCCGCCGGCGCGGCCCTTAACGGGGTTCTCGCTTACATCGCTCACAAGCTCCTGATCTGCTCTGCGGCGTAACGGGACAATCCCAGTTGCAGTGTGAGAGCGGGCTCTCCGCCTGAGGTCGTCGTTGTCCCTATGGAGTGAGGCGATCAGCATAATCGCGGCGGAGAGCTGTTCGCGCGTTTCACGCAGCGCCGTCGTCGCATCCCTTAACGCGACCTTGTCGGTCTGCACCTCGCGAGACGTTGTGTCGGAGGGGTGAGGAGTGCGGACCGAACCTACGAAGCTGTCCCACTCCGCCAGTACTGCTTTCTCCCTATTCATTGTCGCTCGGCTCACCTGTGCCTCTGTGTAGAGGTTCTTCTTGGAAAGGGTACCGTCGGTGAAGAGTGCTTCGCCGTTTAGGAGCCGCTGCATCGCAGATCGCAAACGCGACTCGGAGCTGATGCGAGTAGGAATCACCGGGTGGCGTCTTCCGTCGGGTGTTTGTCGCGGATCGCTTTACGAATGGACAGCAGTTCGCTGTCTATGCGAGCACGATTCAAAGCAGACAACCTGCGACTACTGCGCAACTCCAACAACGACTTCTCTTCGGCTTTCCATACCTTTATATGGGTCGGCAGCAGCACGGAATTCGGGCATTCCGCTGGGACGCACATCGATGGCTTAACGTCCGCGTTCGTCTCCCGCTCCGACTTAGTCAAGCAAGCGGCGACACCCTTGTCCCCCAAACACAAGTTGATTGTGCCGAATCGCATGTCCGGAAACTCGGCCGCAAGAAGTCTGGCCCTGGTGGTCTTATCAACCACTTGAGCAGCGGACCGACGCGTCGATCCGACCACGCGCTGGACAGAGGAACCGCCAGGGCCCTGCGCGCTGATTTCGTTCGGGGTGCCGACGGCGAGTTCATCGAGCGCGAGTCGAGCCGTGGTTCGCGCTTTTACCTCTCCTCGTTCCTTTGACCTGCCGCGGGTATTTCGGACAGCGGAATTAGTGGTTTCTCCTACGCTGCCAATGCTGGCTGTTGATAACCATAATG
>NZ_PJJK01000034.1:0-3192 GCF_002929785.1 Cryobacterium sp. Y62
CCGACAAACCCACCAAGAATGACCGCCTCGAACTAGCCGCCTAAACTCCCACTGGTCTCATCCGCCTTGACAAGTTCCGTCTCGACGTTCAGGAGCCTGGCGTCGAGTCTCATTAGGTCGAGTTCGTCCTCGCTCATGCGGTGGTCGCCTCGAGGCGCAATGACCACTTCTTCGACTCACGCAGCTCATCGGCATCCGTGCGGGTCCACCACGGGGTGAGCTGTACGACGGATTCCTTCTCCCTGTATAGAAACGGATGTTTCCCTCGGGTATTTTGCGGATGTCTTCCACCTTGACCAGTCGTTCATCGCGTTCGCTGGTGGAAGCCGAGGACGTATCCCGTCCGGTGCAGCGCTGCACGGAGGTGCTGGTCCGCGGGGTTAGCGCACCGCGGTGGATCCACGGTGCGCAGGTGCCTCTAGGGCTCGTCTGCTAGACCTGCCTTGCAGTGACGCGCGTGCGCGGCGGTCACCGATCACAGCTGGGAGAGAATGGGACCATGTCCCGTGATGATGTTGCTCTTCCCGATGGGTACCCTGAGTTCCTCAGTAACCTTAAGCGCCAGGTCCGCGATGCTCAGGTGCGCGCCCAGCGTACGATCAATACCCAACTCATCGAGCTGTATTGGTCCCTGGGCCGTGCCATCGTCACTGAGCAGGAGCAGCAAGGTTGGGGCGCTGGCGTGATCGAGCGCTTGGCCGGGGATTTGCGCGTTGAGTTTCCTCAGATGACCGGGTTGTCGCGCAGCAATCTGCAATATATGAGGGCGCTTGCTGCGGCCTGGCCTGCCCACGCAAATGTCCCGCAAGCTGTGGGACATTTGCCGTGGGGGCACATCCGTCTGCTCCTGGACAAGCTCGACGATCAAGACACACGTGAGTGGTATGCCACGGCTTCTGTGCAGAATGGTTGGTCTCGAAACGTCCTGCTGAATCAGATCAAGAACCGCACGCTTGAAAGAACGGGCGCTGCGCCATCAAACTTCAGCGCTGAGTTGGCGCCCGCCGATTCCGATCTGGCTAGGCAGATCGCCAAAGACCCTTACGTTTTCGACTTTCTGGAGCTTACCGAGGAGGCGGCCGAACGCGATCTGGAACAAGCGCTCATGGACCGCATCGTCGACACTTTACGAGAGCTCGGGACCGGGTTCGCCTTCGTGGGGCCCTACGTGCCAGGTGCATTTCGATGTAGCCGGCGATGACTTCTATCTCGACTTGCTCTTCTTCCACATTGAGCAACTGCGCTACGTCGTCATTGAACTGAAAACGGGAAAGTTCCAACCGGAACACGCCGGCAAACTTGGTTTCTACGTCTCGCTCGTGGACGATCGGCTCCGCAGAGAGGCTCACGCGCCCACAGTCGGCATACTTATCTGCGGCGATCGAAACGATCACACAGTCCGGTACGCACTCGGTCGCTCGGGCTCTCCAATGGCAGTGTCCACGTATACATACGACTCCTTGCCACCTTCGGAGAAGAATGCGCTCCCAGATGCGGATGAGCTTGCAGCGGCTCTTGGGTGGGAGGGGGAAGCCCAGGGGTCGCACGATTAGCTGTAAAGCTACGTGCGATGGACTTCGGCTCGTTGCTGAAGTGATCTGCCGTAATCAGGATGATGGCCCTGGCCTTATGCCGCAACTCGTGATGTTCGCCAGCGTATGACGTCTGCTGTGTTGTAGCGGATGAGTCCCAGGCCGATGCCGTGGTATTTGGGTCCGGCATTGCCGTGTCTCATGGTGCTGAGTTCCTCGAGTGAGATGCCCAGGGCGTCGCTGGTTTGGCCGGGTGTCATCAGGGGTGACGGCGGTGGGGTGCAGGCCGCTGTGATCATTTGGCGTGGTCCTTTGTGAGCGTGTCGATGATGGTCACGTAGTTGGTTCCGGTGACGGTGACGGTGGCGGTGAGTGTGCTGGCGAGGGTGTAGCCGGCGCGCACGTGTACGCGGAGGTCGTCGAGGGGTTCGGCATTCTTTCGTGTGCGCGTCGCGTGTTCCAGGTCGCTGATGGGCGGGGTCGTCTGTAGGGTGCTGAATTCCATCGCGGGGTGCCTACTTGTCGGTGAGTGCGGGGTGGTCGCGCAGGGCGGCTATCTTTGCGATCCTGTCGGGTTGGAAGCCTGACCAGGTCACGGCGCGGGTGATGACGATGGGGGCCGTGGTGTAGCCGAACTGGTGTATCAGGTCGGTGGCTCGTGCATCCGTTGTGAGGTCGATGACGGTGTAGGGCAGGTTGGCGGCGTCGAGTGCCCGGGTGGTCATGGTGCATTGCATGCAGTTCGGCAGTGTGTAGACGGTGAGCGGTTCGATCATGGTGTGGTCCTCTCTTATAACCTCATTGCCTTTTGGCGTACGCCGTTTTACAGCGTCAGGGGTGAATTGGGCAGGGGACCGTGGAATACCGCAAGGGAGGAATGGTGCGTACGATCAACAGCCGAAAAGGCAACGCAAGTTGCACGAAGAAGCCCCGTCGAGCTGTGCTCGACGGGGCTTCTTTATTACAGGTAAGGGCCGGAGGCTACGCTTCAGTGGTTGGGGTCGTGACCGGGGCAGTGGTGCGTCGTTTTCGTGCTTTCGGGGTGGACTGGCCGGGGGCTTTGACGCCGGTAGCGCGGAGGTCCTTTTCGCTCCATCCGGAGGCTAGGGCTGCAGTCCAGGCGTGTTCGTGAGCGAGGGTCGCTAATTTCAGTTGCTGGTCTGCGCTGTCGTATTCGTTGCCGGCGTCGGCGAGTGCGCGGACGGCTTCTACGCGGGTGTCCACGTTCGCTTCGATGATTGCCCGCGCTCGGGCGGCTGCATCTTCTGGTTTCATATTCGCATCGCTCATGTTCACCAGATTACAGGCCTGGTACACGCCTCGGCCGAGTGCGCCTCAGCCTCTTTTTACTGAAGCGCTAAGAGGGGAAAGGTGCCATACCGGCGGTGCCGATTTGAAGCAAGCTATACATTTACCGGTGGTAAATTGCTTTGAATTCTGGACGCTGCGCGTCGGAATTGGCATACTTGACGTATGTCCCCGGTTTTCGGGGTCGCTGCGCTGGGCAGGAGGAGGCGAACACGTTGACGGAGAAGAACGAGCGTCGCTTGTTTGGTCGTCAGCGTCGGGCGAATGTTGATGGTGTGACCTGCCGCGGATATCTCGGACAGTGGGCCCTCTTAAAATGAGGGATCACTGAAAGTCGAGATCAGCATGACCG
>NZ_PJJK01000035.1:0-3511 GCF_002929785.1 Cryobacterium sp. Y62
CCTGGGCCGCTATGACTCGCATCGCGGGCGAAGTGTTGCCCAACCGGCGTATTCGCACTCTATGCGTATATGCCGCACACTACTTGTCATAATCATCAGTATCGGCCGCAGTGCCCTGTGGGGACGCGGGAGGGTGATGAACTGAGGGGCTTTCTGATGGACCCAGCTTTGTTGTTGTGGATGACAACACACGTGTGGGACTTGAACGGTTTAGAGCCGTCGACTGATCCCGCTGAGCGTTTCCGTCGGGGGTACTTCGCTGGAGGATACACCGGTGCCGCGTAACGGCTGCGACGCTGGCAAGGTAACGCGTGACGCTTCGCAAACGTGCCCACAATTTGCCCACACTTGAAAAAACTTTGAGTGAATCTGGATGCCTCATTGTGACTCAAAAACGTTGAATCCACGCGGCTCTTGACGCCATCGATGACACCGCGCGGACGGTTATTGGAGTTCGAATCCCTCCAGGGGCACTATAAGCAAAGGGATGCAGGGTGCGGATTGCTCCGGATTATCCCTGCATCCAACGCTTACCTGTCGTAAATGCTTCAAGAGCACTTACTACGAGGCCTTCTCACCAAGCCGCAGGCCAGGCTTCGGGGCCAGGTCGGTAAACGCAACACGAACATCGGTCCCGCAGCGATGACCTTCTCGACGTAGTGACGCTTCGTCACCTCGGTCCCCTTGCGGTCAGCGACTTTTAACGCCGTTTCCAGGTCAAAAAACTTGCGAAATCTTCGATAGCGCCGTTTTTCGTATGTGATGCGGCGTCATCCCGCCGAGCCTGGCGGCTTCTTGTATGTGTCGCCAAGACTCACGCATGGTGTGCGGGTCGAGTAGCTCATCGTTCCTCGAAGCGAAGAGCAATCCGCTCTGACCCGCGAGTAGTGCGCGGTTCCTCAGGATTAGGACAAGCCACTCGTGGATGATGACCGTGCGCGGGCCATCTACACCGTCTTGGGTGTGCAGTTGCCGGCTGTGCTTCTCGCCGACTGGTGTAATTACGGTGGCGGTGATGTTGACGCGCGGACTGACGTGGTTGTCTAAGTCGAGGTCCTCGACTTTGAGCGCAGCGATTTCACCGATACGGCCAGCTACGCCGAGCTGCGTTTCGAGGCAGCGGCTAGCCAGGTGTTCTGACGCATTCCACGAACCGCTTCGCGGAGCGTTACAAGCTCTTCGGTGGTCAGAGCGCGCGGCTTTGGCTTGTCCTTGACGGGCTTGGAGGCGTTGGCGATCGGGTTGCCGGTCACAGCGTCGCGCTGGGCGGCGAAAGCAAACGCTTGGTTTAGGAGGGTGCGGGCAATCTCCGCCTACCCAACACGCCTTCGCCGTTCCTTTCCAAGCCAGCGGTCCATGCGGCCGGTCGTTGCCTCGCGTAGCTTTACCGCGCCGAGTCCAGGAATGATGATTCGTTCAATGACATCGGTGTAGTTTCCTTTATTGCCCTCGTTCAGCTTGGAGGTTTCCATTTTCCAAGGCCACGAAACCTGCATCAACATCTCTATAGTCGAGTCGTTGTTAAGGTCTGCATCGCCGGAGTTAGCTCTGGCTTTGACTGCCGCCTCGAGCAATACCTTGGCAGTGGCCTTCGTCTTTCCTGTGCGTTCCATCGGCACTGTTTCTCGTGACCGCCGCGGTAGCGACAGCGTGCACGGATTTTTGGTCTGACGCTCCACCAACGTAGCGATCGCCGACCGGCAGTGTGACCCCACGATTAGATCTCCTTCCTTACGTTGTTGTGGTGGGTGATTTCGGGATCTTGCCCGAGTTCTTCGTAGCAGGCCGCCTCGGACGCCGGATGGTTGAACTTGCTGGCCTGGGGACGGCGACCGCGAAGCTCGGCCTACTACTGCGCCGCATAAGGGGCGTACCTCGTTCGTGCCTGCGGACCAGTCTTGGACCTGCCTCGAGCCAGCTCTCGACTGATCGTGGCAGCAGACCGGCCTACCAGAGCAGCGATCGCCCG
The DNA here is from genome assembly GCF_002929785.1 of Cryobacterium sp. Y62. Lineage (NCBI taxonomy): Bacteria > Bacillati > Actinomycetota > Actinomycetes > Micrococcales > Microbacteriaceae > Cryobacterium > Cryobacterium sp. Y62. The sequence continues at coordinate 1,970 of NZ_PJJK01000035.1, forward strand.
CACGCCGGCGCCACCCAGGTGCAAGTCCGCGATCTGCAGTCGTTCCTCCAAAGACAAGTACCAGCCCGACCGCTCAGCCTCTGGAAGAGCGATCCGCCGTTCCCCTAAAGGCCATCGGGCGAGCCAACCCCTGACACTTCACTTTGTCCTCAATCTCCACAGATGAAGGTCTCCATGCGGAACATCGAATATCAGTACGAAAGCTTGTCCTCGACACTTACATCCGCAACATGCCACCGGCGAACCGAGACTTTTAGGAGGGTGTCGCCGCGCGGCATAGGATCGGGAACACGCGGCGACGAGGGAGACGAATGAGCGAGCTAGACCATCGGGTTCGGGCACTGTGGACGTTGTTCGAGCCGATCCACGCGGTGACGTATTTCTCGCCGGAGGCAAGGGAGGCGTTCGCGGATATCGGACTCATCCGTTATTGGGACGGGTACTTCGCAGGTCGCGCCGCCCCGCTCGGGGCCGTGACCGCCGCTCCGGTGGTGGCGATCTTCAGTGGGTTCGCTCCGTTCCTGGTCGAACGGGTGCTGCCGGCTGTGTGGTCGACGGTGACGGTAGACCGGGTCCTCGATGCGCGGTCGCGGGGTGCAGCAGCAACGTTGCGAAACCTTGTGCCCGATGAGCGATCTGTCACCGAAGCGGCTGACGCACTTGCCCAAGCCGCGGTTCGTGTCGACACCATAGGCCGACCACTTGCGGCGGCGAACAGCGCACTGCCGGTGGAGTCGGATCCGTATCGCCGTCTCTGGCAGGCCGCGGCCACTCTCCGAGAGCATCGCGGAGACAGTCATGTGATCGCACTGGTCGAGGGAGGGATCGCGGGCATCAGCACTCTCGTGTTGCGCAGCGCGGTGGATATCGACGCGACGAGCGTGAGGAAGGCACGTGGCTGGACAGAGGAACAATGGGCAGCCGAAGTTGAAGAACTCGCGGCTCGCGGGCTGCTGACGGGCCAGGGCGAGATCAGTGAAAAGGGCAGAGCAGCACTCGATCGCGCCGAGCATGTGACCAACCAATTGGCCGTCCTTCCGTGGAGCGGAGTGACCGACGACGAGATCGCGGGTGTCGCCCGAACAATCGCGCCCATCGCGAGAGCGTGCCAAACGGTCTTCCCGTTTCCAAACCTGATCGGGATGCCCCGGCCGTGGGATCCGAACCTCGACCCGAACGCATCTTCCGTCCCGACGTCGCCGCGCGCGAGCTGAAAAGGTTCCACTGTGACGCACTGGCGCGAGCTGACCTCTGATTCGTCAATGTGCTGTCAATTTGCGTCGCTCAATGTTCGGCTTATTCCAAGGACACGCTACAGCCTCTGGTCGGCACGATTTTCTTTGGTAATTTGTCCTATCACGCGACGCTTCGATCGTGTGGACCCGGTCGGGGGATCAGGGTGCTGCGGCGAAATTTAGGGCTCTGGGATCACGAAGTGAGCGACGACGATCAGGAGCAATATGAACCGTCCCGGGTTTCATACCGCCGTTTTGTTGGCGGCTTCGATATTTATCGGGCCGTTTGTTTCAGCGTAGTAGTTGC
>NZ_PJJK01000036.1:0-3515 GCF_002929785.1 Cryobacterium sp. Y62
GCCGACAAACCCACCAAGAATGACCGCCTCGAACTAGCCGCCTAAACTCCCACTGGTCTCATCCGCCTTGACAAGTTCCGCAATGGCCTCTACTACCTCTGCGAGCTCTCTACTTGAGACGATGAGAGGACCGTCGACGGGATTGACGCCTGCGAGTTGAGCCAGCCGCGGTTCATCTCGGAACGCCTCCTCGAGTGATTCGATTCCACAAAGATGAACATTCTCGCGCGGTATGCCGATCTCAATGGAGATCCGCTCTAAGAGACTCTCGTTCTCGTTCGCGTTCGCCGTCAGGTACCGATTGGAGTAAAAGAGATAGTTTTCAAGTTTGCCGGCTTTGTGCAGCTTTCTCGCTCGAGGAAGTTCCAACGTGAGGACCGCTGTCCCTCTCGCGCCGCTGAAGTCACGATCTGAAAAATACCCATACAAGTTCGTGTGCTTCGTCTGGATGATCGTGATTTTGTCCCAGGGGCGCGCCCTACTAGGGAAGCCATCGGCTAGTCCCTCAAAACGAGCGTCACGCCCACCGTCGACGCCAGCCGCGAATCCTTGGACTCCTTTGCCGAGCTTGAGCTTGGCTGCCTGTACAACGAGCGCCTCGAACTGCGCCTCATTCAGGTCCTCGTATGCGTACACCACACCCCAGAGTACCTAGATGAAGCGGGTCCTGACGCTGGCCTCACCCAACCCTGACATAGGGCACCGCCGCAATTATCGCGACGCCCACGGCAGACGTCACCGGCCAGTATCCGCCTCCTACGAAGCGACCGGCAGTGCGCAGACCGGATCAAGAGAACTCGACTCGGCCACAAGCTTTCTTCACAAAAAAGCAGAGGAGCAGGGGACGTTACATATCGAGCTGCTACTTGCTACGGAGTGCCAGAAATGCATTCTCCAGTGACGGGCAATCTTGGGCATCAAGGACCACCGCATTCGCGCCGAACTACCCGACGGAAGATCTCCGGATTAAAGTCGAACTGCCTCAGCAAGTGGGTCGGCTGGGCCCGCCGATGCCGTATCCCGGCCTTCGTGAAACTGCAGAAAAGCATTGCCAAGCATCGCTCGGCGATCCTGGCGTCTACCGAGCAACCGTCGTTGTTCATTCTTCGATCCGCACAGCTGCGTAGTTGCCTCGTAATGTTTTCATCCGACGGGAATGATTATCAGCAGGGATCGGATGCTTTTGACGCCCGGCGGTAGCGGTTTTCGTGGGTCACTACGATCATGTGCGGGACGGTTAGCCCCGCTAAACCGATGAACACCACCTGCAGGATTTGCTCGCTCAGGGCGCCGTCGGGGCCGAGCCAAACCAGAACTACGCCCACTGTAAGGATGGGCACCACGGTGTACACCAGCACCATCAGTGCCGGCAGCCGTCCACCGTCACGTTCGGCGTGAAACCCTGCCTTCAGGTGCCGAAAACTGTGCAGAGCGCAGAAGTACAGTAGAAAGAAGACCAGCGGCTCTGTTGCGAGGGCGAGAATGGTCGCGAGCAGAATTTCGATGCTTTCGTGTGCCCGATGTCGCAGTGCGACTAAGGCTGCGACCAGCAGGCTGGCTAGGGCGAGCGGCCCCAGCCACTCTTGCACGCTGGCGACCACCGCGCCTCCGTCTCCGGCCAGCACCACGTAGGCAGCACTCACCTGCGCGGGATGCGACAGCGCCGGGAGACTGAGCAGCCCGAACCCGGCGAGAAACCGCAGCCAGGGCGCCCGGTCAGCATTCCAATCTGACCCGAAGTGCAAAGCAGACACGAGCAGGAACGTGACTAAGCTCTCCACTGGAGCGATCAGCCAAAGCAACACAACGCCGACCACGACGAGAATGTAGGCCATGTTGAATCCGGCGAAGCCCAGTGGGGTGCGCCACAGTCCGGCACGGCGCGCGATCAGCGGATCGAGGGCGCCGTGGGGCAGGCCCAGAATCGCGACCAGCACGCCCAGGAGCACGACCTGAACCGTGAGCGAAGGCAGTGGCAAGCCCAGCCCGAGCACGACCAAGGTGACTAGGGCGAGGCTGGCGAACACTACCGTCTCGACGGGCACTCGATGCCGCCGCGGCCTGACGCGGGTGGACCCAGCATAAGACGGAGCGGCTTGGCCGGTCATTGATCGCTCGTACTTGGCGTCACGGTAACGGCCGGTGCGGCCGGTGCCGGGCTAAAAACGGTAGGCGCGGCCATCTGGGCGATGAAGGGGCTCCACGGCAGGCTGGAGATGATGCGCGCGTAGTCCTCGGCCCGCGCACCGTCACTGAGAAAACGCACCAGTGCGGCCGGGGGAACGCCGCGGGCGAGGGCGAGAAAATACTCTGCGGTACGTTCCGGGTGCGCCCGAACGGCCTGCAGAAAAATGCGATCGAAGGTGCGTCGCAGTCGAGGTTCTTTCGGGTGCCCCACAGCTTCCCGGCCCGCGAGCAGACGCTCCGCGCACAGCTGAGCCCACCGTGCAATGCGCAAAAACCCGTAGCCCGAAGCGGCCCGCAGCGCGCCGCCAGCGTTACCCGCATGCACCACGCCTCCAATCGGCGGCGCAGCTTGGCGGCCCAGTCCCATGGCCAACACGCCGCCCTCGGTTCGCACCCGGCGGGCGTCAGCCAAACCGAGCCCGGTAAGCACCTGATCCAGCTCCAAGATCAAGCGGTCCCGGTTGATCGGCGCCGTGCCGAACCGCGTCCACTCCACAATCGCGCGGTTCGGTCCCAACGGTAAGGCATACACAAAACGTAACCCCTCGGCGTCGGACGCGAGAGATCCCATCAGCGTCACCTCGCCAGGGATGAACGGCAGCGGACAGTCACGTTCCAGCTCGAGGCCCACGAAGCTCTGGTACAGCATCGCTGCGGCGGCGCGGGGCCGGGTATCAATCACCTGACGCGCCAGCAGCGTGCCCGCGCTGGTCTCCACTCGAACGCCGCCCGAAACCGCTGTGACTGTGCCGGCGCGCACTCCGAGGCGCAGGTCGACGCGCGGTGACTCGGCAATGTCGGTCTGCGCGCTCGCGTAAAAGTCGCTGCCCCGAACGTATTGGTAAGCCAGCCCGGGCACTTGGTGCCGAACGGTCAAGCCCGCCGCATCGGAAAAAGTCCATGTTTTCCAACGTCGCGAGACTAAATGCGACAGATCGTGCTGTTCCGGTCGCCAAAAACACCAGCTGCGATCGTCTCGATAGGCCGTGCGCGGTTCTAGCAGCACGACGCGCGGGCCGGAACGCTCCCGAGCCAACCGGACCGCCAAAGTGAGTCCGGCCAAGCCCGCGCCCAGTATCACGAGGTCAGCGTCCGCGGCAGGCGGCATCTATGCTCCTTCTCTCTCGATCACGTATACGAGTACGGACCGGGTGATACGCAAACAGCCTAACGAGAAACCCGAAGCTGATCAGTATTTCTAAGACTCCGTCCGTAGCTGGTTGGAATACTCCTGCTAGCGGGAGTATGTTGAGATACGGAACCTAGTTAGCTATTTATTTTCGTTTGATCCCGGCCATTTTGGCGAATGCTCGTGAACAGCAAAGGAC
>NZ_PJJK01000037.1:0-3760 GCF_002929785.1 Cryobacterium sp. Y62
CTGCGGTCATGCTGATCTCGACTTTCAGTGATCCCTCATTTTAAGAGGGCCCACTGTCCGAGATATCCGCGGCAGGTCAGACCCACCCCTCCGTCGCCTTGGCCCTGGATCAGAACCGGCTGAACCTCCACGGCTGGGTCTACGACATCGAAACCGGCTCCATCGACACCCTGGACTGTGGCACCGGCCGTTTTGTCCCACTCGCGGACAATCCGCAATACTTTGCCACGCTGGCCGCATCCGACCTGGCCGCCTAACCCCCTCATATCACCAAAAGACAAGGAAAACACCATGATTCATTCCCAGAACACCCAGGCTCCGCGCGAGGAACTGACCGCCGCTATCATCGACGCCAAGATGCGCAAGGACCTCTCCTGGCAGGAACTGACCGATGGCACTGGTCTGAGCGTTGTCTTCGTCACCGCCGCTCTGCTCGGTCAGCACCCGTTGCCTGAAACCGCTGCGGAAATCGTCGCTGAGCGGCTGGGGTTGGACAAGGACGCCGCAATGCTGCTGCAGACCATTCCGCTGCGTGGCAGCATCCCCAGCGGCATCCCGACCGACCCCACCGTTTACCGGTTTTACGAAATAATGCAGGTCTACGGCTCCACTTTGAAGGCCTTGGTCCACGAACAGTTCGGTGACGGCATCATCAGCGCCATCAATTTCAAGCTAGACATCAAGAAAGTTGAAGACCCCGACGGCGGCTCACGTGCCGTGATCACCCTCGACGGAAAATACTTGCCCACCAAACCCTTCTGAACCCGGCCTGGCGGCGGCCTCGCGATCGGGGCTGCCGCCTATCCCATGAAACAATCTCGCAGGCAAGGACAACCATGGACTTCGTCCAACGCACCTGCCGTAGGGCCCGCGTCCGTCGGTGCGCAGATCGCCTGCGCCTGCACGCCGAGATACTCGGTGAGCTTACTCGCCGTCAATACGGGCTCAAGACCCAGCCCGAAGAGTTTTCAGTGTCCATAATTCGAAGGTGATCGAGGTTATCCCAGATGACTCGAACGGGGTCGTACACCTTCTCTACGAGCACCTAAAATACGCGGATATTCGGCTCTCCTGACATAACCGTGGGTGCATCAAGTCTTGCCCTTTCGGTACAGACAAGAAACCCTGATCAGATATAATTTACAGTAGGGCGGCCGGGACTTGAACCCGGGACCGACGGTTTGCGCCGGGGGCTTTCTGGGCGCGGCTTGGTCTGGCCCGATACCTCGATTGATCTCGACTTATCTGGACCTGATCAGGAGGTTCTTGTGTGAGATGTCGTTACCATTACCTCAACACCTCGTCTTGTTTCGGTCGGTCTCGGGCAATAAGCGTTGAATAAACGTGTGTGCGTCAAGTCTTCACGTGTTGAGGTAGCTACCCGTGGGACGTCCATTGAGAAGATTCTTCGTGAACCGCAAAATGTCGTCCTGCAGTCCGGCGTAGGCCTGCTCGACGGGGCTCTCTGAGCGGAGCAGAGCGTCCACGGCCTCGAGCGCTGAGGTAATGATCGACCGGGGAGCGCGCACGTTCCACACCTCGGCTTCGACGATGAGGTCTTCGATAGTGATGGCCGCGTGGCTGTATTTTCGGTTGATGGCCAAGGCCATTTTGCCGTCGCTGTCGAGGTGCGTCTGCGGAACAACATCGTAGGCCGGGGTGATCCTCGTGCTGCCATCCGGGAGGTGGAGCATGCTGATGTTTTTGGCGTGCATATCGAGATTGCCAACGGCCTGCGAGACGGTCAGGAGTCGGAGGAGCTGCTCGATGGAAGCGCGGTCGCCGTCGCGACCGAGAACATCCGCTATCCGCTTGAGGGAGACCTTGCCGCCGAACTCTTGATACTTCTCGTTCTTTGATGCGCCGAGAGCTTGGCTCATGTCTTCCTGGTGAATGCGCCCCTGCGGGGCGTGCCGTGATCGGTCGTAGCGCTCGATCACGAGGCCTGGGACTCCACCGAAGTTCTCGATCCAGGTGTCGAGCGTGGTGAGGCCGGCAGCTTTGGCCGCTCGGAAGCCGTATTCCTCGTCGAAGGTGATGGTCGGGTAGCGCACGGACGGCGGCTTGATGATGTGGGTCGACGGGTACCCCTCGAGGACTTGAAACCAGTGATCGTCCTGTCGTGCGAGCACGATCTTGTCTTGGACGCCAGCCAAGGATGTGCGGCCGAACTTCGGCCGGTTGCCAAGCGGAGCTGTTTGAGTATTGGTGAGCATCAGCCCAACTTCAGCCGCGTCAACTAGCGCGACCGCAGGCGTACGCGGCTCCCCCGGCGCCTCTGGGTCGTATATCTGAATGGCGCCGGCTACGTCGCGGCCGAACCGTGCCAACAGTGCAATGGTGTCGTCGGTTGAAACTCTGATCTCGGCGGCGAGGTTGTCGAGAGCACTGCCTTCCGGCAAAAGTTCGGCGAAGAAGTTGCGTCGACGCGCCGCCCGGCTGCGGTTGCTGACCAAGTCGAACGGCACCGACGCGGAGAGAATCGTGCTGCCGAGCCCAAAAGTCTCGATCGCATTCTTCTCCGTGACGAAATCGAACGAGCGACGATCCATTCCGACCAGATGCCCGACCAGCTCGCCGTACAGCTCGACGCACAAGTCACCCACGGGGTTCGTCCACAACGTCGTCTTGTGGCTCGTCGGTGCCTGGATCAACCTCCATGTACATGCGAACACCGGTCTCGCGCATGATCGCAAAGATGCGCCCGAGCACGATGGTGTTCTTGCCGGACTCTAAGCCCCAGATGTACTTCTGGTCGGTGTCCAACCTCTCCGCGAGATCGCGCTGCGTCAAACCGCTGACGAGACGGCCCTGCTGCAGCATCCGGCCAAGTCCCTCAGCGCCCTTCACTTCTCCACGTGCAGCCATGACACTCTCCTGACGACGGTCTTATTACCTTCATTTTACTTGATGGTAATATCACCGTCAAGGGAGGCGAAGGTTGTATCACCGTCACGGTGAGGAGTGCTGAACCCCGCAACTTTTGGAGCGCACAACCACGGCGGTCGGTGATTGCCTGAGCTTCGGCGATTCCCGGTGGACTTGCCCGCCAATCGGATCAGCGCTTGTGAGACCAGTACCCGCGACACCACGATTATCGTGGACCAGCCTCAGCGGAATCACGGAGACCTCATACAGTCGTCCGCATGACCATCGGGCAAACGCAGAACAGCGCCTTCATGCACTGATATTCGCGGTCCAGGGCAACTGCTCCCGACGCGAATGATTATGAGCCATCGAGCCGCAAGTAGCTTCCAGCGTCCAGTGCGACGCCTGGGTCAACAACTCCCGCATCGTCCCGTATGACCAACCTCCTGTGGGACAGGGACGCGATCCCGTCTCTTAGCGATGCTGCACTGCGGCCCCAAGATTGGTGGTCCGCTTCGAAGAAGCGGTCGGAGCACGATTTTGTGCATTGGATCTAGCTACTACTGTGCGAGCCAAGCGGCAACGCGAGGGTTGAACCAGTCTGGGGATTCCAGTGGTATTCCATGGCCACGGCCAGGGACAATTTCCATGTCGCTGCTAGGCAGGGCCGCGTAAATGTTCACAGCGGAGTCACGCATCAGGGCGCGTTCCCGACTGCCGACCATTACGAGTGTTTGACCGCGAAACTCTGACCACGTTGCCGGCAACACGAATCGCATGTTGTCACCGACTGCGGCGAGCAACGTGGTTTTGGTGTGACCTGCCGCGGATATCTCGGACAGTGGGCCCTCTTAAAATGAGGGATCACTGAAAGTCGAGATCAGCATGACCG
>NZ_PJJK01000038.1:0-4043 GCF_002929785.1 Cryobacterium sp. Y62
TTCACCCACGCCCGAAAATCAGAAAACCCGCCAAACCGAAATCAAGATTCCTTCAAAGGTCGACCGGTGGATTCAGGCTAAACTCCCACTGGTCTCATCCGCCTTGACAAGTTCCGTGGTCCTGCAGGTTCGGGCTATGTCGCCGACGACCCCGATCTCTCCGACTTCGTCATCCTTGATTTCACCAGTTTCGACCGCTGGCTCGAGGAAGATGAGGAAATCGATGCTCATCCGCGCGATCCGTTCCACAGGGTCGACGTCCGCCGCACATCCCGGCACATCCAAGTAATGATGAACGGTCAGCTTCTTGCTGACACCGTCCACGGCAAATTACTCTATGAGACGACGCTGTCGACCCGTTATTACTTGCCGAGAGAAGACGTACTTACAGCGCTTACGCCGAGTCCGACACGCACTCTCTGCCCGTATAAAGGTAAAGCGTCGTATTGGTCATTCACCCTAGACGGGCAAACGGTCGAAGACCTCGTCTGGAGCTACGAGGATCCACTCGCGGACGCCGCCGGATTAAAAGGGTACCTAGCCTTCTATGACGACGAAGTCGAGGTGCTGCTGGATTAGAAGCTCGCAAAGTCGACTAGGAGCGAGCTGATTTACAAGGTTTCAGTGGGTTGTTCGGGCGTCGAGGATTATTTTTTACACCGCGCTAAAGCCAGGTAGCCCCCTATGGGGAACGTAGTGGGTATGGAAAAGGGCGCGGGTGCTCGCGGTCAGGCCAGTCGCGGACACTGCGCCCGTATGGTGAATTGAGACAGACGTTAGGAGAATCTGTTTCATGACTAATCGTCGTAAGTTCAGCGCCGAGCACTGACCGAAGTCGGCTCGCGGGGCGGCGAGGGTGCGGCGCTGGCCGGCCCGCACGATCACGGCGCCCTGAGCGTCACGGCGCGCGAGGATCGGAGTCAAGCCTCGTTCTGTTTGATACTGGCGGCGAATTCCCGCAGCAGCTGCGATTCGGTGCGCACGGTGGCTTCGACCACGCTCGTGTTCGGGTCGACGTGCTCGACGATACCCATCCAGGCGGTAGATCGATGTGCAGGTGAGCGGGGTATTTTGTCGATCATTGCGATGTTCATCCGCTCAGGCCGGTAACCAAGATCAATCATGCGGTTCGCCGGAGTGGTCCCAAGGGCGGCGCGGCGCGCGGACGCCTCGCGATAATGCCGGGCGAACAGCCGGGTGTTGCCGGTGGCGATCACATATCCCGCCATCCACTCGCCCGTGTCGACGACGAACGCCAGCTCGGGTTCGATAGCCCGGTATGATCCGGCGAAGATGTCTGGTATCACGTTGTCGTCCGCGTGGAGGCCGGTTGCGTCTCTGCCGCTTGTGCTCGTCATCACGCACACCCGGTCGACGTCGCCCCGGTCGGTCGGCTGATATCGACGAATGACGATCATTGCTCCATCATGTCTGATGCGGGCGCCAGCAGTCCTCGCTTCCATGAGTGCCTCCCCGCGCCTGCCCTTGACTGCGCTCAAATATAGGAGTGGTATGGAGTGACTGCTTTCACGTGATGATCGCCGTCAACTGACAGCATCACCACATGACCGGAACAGGTTGCACCGATTCCGGAGGCGTCCGCGAATACATCGCCCAATGGACGGAAAATACAATGTCAGGTAAGAACTTCACGACAAACAATGCCGGTATCCCCGTAGCCAGCGACGAACACTCGTTAACGGTCAGCCCAGACGGTCCGATCCTCCTGCAAGATCACTACGCCATCGAGAAGATGGCGCAGTTCAACCGCGAACGTGTGCCTGAGCGGCAGCCTCACGCCAAGGGCGGTGGGGCGTTCGGCCACTTCGAGGTGACGAATGACGTCAGCGCATACACAAAGGCCGATCTCTTCCAGCCTGGGCGTAAGACCGACCTGCTCATCAGGTTCTCCACGGTGGCGGGCGAGCGTGGAAGCCCCGACACGTGGCGGGACCCACGTGGATTCGCCATTAAATTCTACACCGAGCAAGGCAACTACGACATGGTCGGCAACAACACCCCGATCTTCTTCATGCGTGATCCGATGAAGTTCATGGACTTTATCCGCTCGCAGAAACGCCGCGCCGATACTAACCTGCGTGACAACAATATGCAGTGGGATTACTGGAGCCTCTCACCGGAGTCTGCGCATCAAGTCATTTGGCTGATGGGCGACCGCGGCATCCCGCGTACCTGGCGGAACATGGACGGTTTCTCCAGCCACACGTACATGTGGGTCAACGCGGCAGGTGAGCAGTTCTGGGTGCGTTATCACTTCAAAACTAATCAGGGTATTGAGTTCTTCACCCAGGCTGAAGCGGACGCGATGGCCGGAACGGATGGGGATTTCCACACCCGTGACCTTCACAACGCCGTTGAGCGCGGCGATTACCCGAGCTGGACCTTGAAAATACAGATCATGCCCTTTGATGCCGCCAACGATTACCGGTTCAATCCGTTCGATGTCACCAAGATTATCTCCCAGAAGGATTACCCGCTGATCGAGGTGGGTCGCATGACGCTTGACCGCAACCCGAGTGACTATCACACGGAGATCGAGCAGGCGGCATTCGAGGTGAGCAACATGGTCCCGGGGATCGGTCCGAGCCCTGACAAAATGTTGCTCGGCCGGATGTTCGCCTATCCGGATGCGCACCGGGCCCGGATCGGTACCAACTACAACGAGTTACCGGTCAATGCCCCGCACAACGAGGTCCGATCCTATTCCAAAGATGGCCACATGCGGCATCACAACCCAGGGGATCCGACTTACGTGCCTAACTCACAAGGCGGACCAAGCGCGGACCCGGAGCGCTTCGGTGAGCCGGCCGGATGGCACAGCGACGGTGACATGGTGCGTGCGGCCGCCACGCTGCACGCAGAGGACGACGATTGGGGCCAGGCGGGGACTCTGGTCCGCGACATAATGGATGACGCTGCCCGACAGCGGCTGGTTAGCAACATCATAGGCCAGCTTCTCAACGGTGTCAGCGAACCGGTCCTGCTTCGTACCTTCGAGTACTTGCACAACGTGGACAATGCCCTGGGCGACAGAGTCGAGCGCGGCGTGCGCGCCGGATAAAACCATCCGTTCACAAATTGTTGCTCGTGCAGAGAATTGTTCCTGATGCGTGGGCAACAGCTCCTAGCTTTAGCAACAGGTGCCAGCTTCGCGACAGTTGCCAGGGACGCTCTCAACGGAGTCTGAAGCGGACAGCGACGACGACCACTGGGTCATGTGGGCGGCCATGAAGGGGTGGGCATGTTGGCATGCGTACTCGTCGGGAACTAGGACCGCCTCGAAAGTGGCTTCGTCGGCGACCAGGTCTGCCTGTTCCGAGCGAGCGGAATATTGTGCCGGTTGTCAGAGCACCTCTCCGTGGCGGCACTGCCACCCGCTCGTTAAGCTGCGGGCTTGCCAGCGGTCCAAACCCGGCAGGCCGACCTGCGGGACTGCCTTGGCGGGGCTTTCCGAAAGCAGGGTAATTTCGGTAAGCGGAGGCTGCCCTGCCCAAATCTCGCGCTACGTGTGTTTTGCTCGCTGCCGGTGATCCCTGATGGCGTCAGCCAACAGAACAACGATCGCGACGAGCAGACCGGTTCCCATCGTGACCCAGACGTCGAGATCAAGAAAGTACGCGAGCCCGCCGACAACCAGAATGCCGGGAATTATTGCGATTCTTGTAATCATGAGTTCACCTAACTGCCGTTATTTGCGGACGTCGCCACGAACGGTTGTGAGCTAGTAATCAGCGTTTGATAGCAGATGGCGTTTACGGAGCTGCCGTTGTTGACGAGCGGAACCGTCTCGGTCTTGGCAGTGACCGTGGCTGCGCCCCTGCTTTCGGCCAGCTCCTCCAGCGTCCTCGCCGTGGCAGGTGTCGACCCGGCTGTACGGATCGGGGCGGCGAGCATCCTCCTCCTGCTTGGCGTAGGGTTGCTGATCGCTGTCGATCGTCGTCTGTTAACGCCGACTGAAAACAGGGCCACTTCTGCCAACTGAAAACAGGGCCACTCTCGTGTGGTTCTAGTGTGCCGTAGTC
>NZ_PJJK01000039.1:0-4171 GCF_002929785.1 Cryobacterium sp. Y62
ACTTCACCCACGCCCGAAAATCAGAAAACCCGCCAAACCGAAATCAAGATTCCTTCAAAGGTCGACCGGTGGATTCAGGCTTAGGCGGCCCGGTTGGTTCAAGGGAGTTTCGGCCCGCGCGTTGTGCTGCTCAAACCTCGTCGGCCTATCGAGACGATCACAGCTGGTGTTTTAAGCGACCGGATCAGCATGATCTGTCTCACTTCATCATCGAGGAGGCGTCGTTGGCTGGCACGTTGCCCCTGGAGCGGATCACGGCGCTGGCCTGAGAAGCGGGCGCGAAGGTGCTGCTGGTCGGCGTCACACCAGCGCTGACGCGGTAATTCACAAGTCGTCGGGTCATAAGCGCTCGCCTCCGTCTCGAGTTGGTCGTAATGCGGACATGGTGTCCGCGGCATGTCTGCGTTCACACCTGTAATGCCTCTTAGGGCAGTGGCTGCGCTGTTAGCCTGCATTCATGAGTCAGCAAGCGACACAGGGTTGGTACCCTGACCCTTTCGGCCGGCATCAGCACCGGTGGTGGGATGGTCGTCAGTGGAGCGAACACGTCGGCTCGGCGGGCCGGCAGACGGTCGATGCACCCGTTGTTACCCCGCCGACGCAGGCCGCATCACACCCGACGCGCGTAAACACGCCGGTGGTTAAGAGTGCGCCAGGCAACAAGAATGTGCAGCAGCAGGTCCGTGAGCTTGGCGTCGCGGATTCCGCACTTGCAGGCGGTGGCACACTGTTCACCGAGCAGATCCTGGTCGTGAACCAGAAGGCCAAGTTGTTCGAGAGGAAGGCCGAGTATTCGGTCTTTAGTCAGCACGGACACAAGATCGGCGGCGTCCGGCAGTTTGGCATCAGCATGTCGCGCATGGTCGTGGGGCGGGACAACGAGACCAAGCGACTCCAGATTGTCGACACTGACGGCCGCCCGATCCTAACGCTCACCAGGCCGGCCACGGTTCTGAAATCAAAGGTGACTGTTATGCGTCAAGACGGCACGCCCCTGGGTCAGATCGTTCAGGAGAACTTTGGCGTGATGGCATCGATGCTCGGCGGTCGGTTCAACATTCGCTTCCGCATCGAATCAGGCGGGGAGACACTCGGCACAATCAACGCCGAAAGTTGGCGTGCCTGGGACTTCAGCATTCAGGACCCACACGGCTCCGAGATTGCACGAATCACCAAGACCTGGGCGGGGTTCAGCAAGGAGATGTTCACCAAAGCCGATAACTATGTGTTGCAGATGCATCGACCGCTTGAAGATCCTCTGCTCTCGCTCGTAGTTTCCGCGGCCCTCGCCATGGACACGGTGCTGAAACAGGACAGCAACCGGCGAAGTCGCTGACGGTTGGAGGCCGGCTTCTTGGAATCATCGACGCACCCTGAAACGTAAAGAAGGAAAGACACACGAATGACATTGACGCTCGGCCCGATTCTGCTTGACGCGGGTATCGATCTCTCCGACGCCCTAGTGATCCGCCACGCATACGTTCGGGAGCACGAGGATAGCGGCATACGAGGCATCCACGCGGATTCCACAACTGCGGAGATTCTCGAGTACACGCGAAACCAGTCCACACAACGATTCCCGGCCGTTCCGCCACGCTTTTGGGTTGTTTTTATCAAGGAAGGTGGAGACCAGGCGCGACTGTGGTCTGTCGTCGAGAACCGCGGCGAGATCTCCAACGATGGGCTGCGCCGGATCTTTGACGTGGTCGAGTCGGAGCGCATGGTAGACCTTCGAAGCCGCCTGGTGATCGGCTGGAGATCGCCACGCGCTTGTTGGATGCATGCCAGCACGGCCGCAACCTACCCGGTGATGGGCATCGCCGATGCCGAGCCGGTGCCGTTTTCCGGCTTCGATCGGCTCGTGCTCGATCACGCGAAACTTCAGGCGGTCATGCGTGAACATCGATATGCTTCTTGGCGCACCGCGCTCGGGTCGGTGGTTGGAATCTACCTGATCACCGACACCAGCGACGGACGCCAGTACGTCGGCAAGGCGGACGGCGCCGACAGCATCCGTCAGCGGTGGGGCACGTACGCGGCCAATGGGCACGGCGGCGATGTCGGGCTGCGAGGTCTTCAACCTGCCAGCTTTCGTTTCTCGCTCCTGCGGGTGTTCGATCCTTCTACGCCGACGCCCGTGATCGACGCCGCTGAGAGCCATTTCAAGGTTGCGCTCGATACGCGTCGCCACGGTCTGAACCGGAACTAGGGTACGGCGACTATCCGGACGAATGTCAGAGACACGGTGCAGCCAGAGGGTGTTTTTAGCGACCAGCGACTTATGGGACTGCCCCGAAGTCGCCCCGTGGGACCGCGGCGCGCCGTCGGCTGTCGCAGGCCCTGGTCGCCAACGGTACAGAGCGCGTCAACGAGCCGGCACTCGTGTTGAGGCGTAACTGACGTTCTGGCCAGTTACGGCTGGCATACCTCCTGGTAGCGGCCTGAGTGGTTCACACTCGTCCGTGCACAGGAGGCTTCACTATGACGAACCTGCAAGAGCAGTTCGACGATCTGCTCAGCCGCACCGTCCTGGCTGCACTGTTCTACTGTCCGGAGATCACCGTCGACGATGACGGCCACAACTTGCGGAACGACGTCGCGTACTGCCTGGATCCGGTCGCTGCGATCGCCCACGAAAACGCCGGACGGCTCCGCATCGCGGTCGGACGTGTGATCACGAATCCGACGGCGCATCGCTTGGAACTTTTGGCTTTCGTTATCGAGTTGGCCCCGCCGCCGGCCGTGTAGCAGCGATCATGAACATCCCCGTCCGATGGGAACGCAGCGCCGGTAGGTCAGTCGCCTGACCGGGGGCCGAGAAGCGGCGCCAATATGTGGCGGGGAACCGCGACCGGATCCGCGACCGGATCCGCGAGCTGAACCGACTCTGGCGAGCCGAACACCTCGACTGTGCCCGGCAGGTCAACCGCGACTCGATGCGTCGGGTCACAGCTCGCCAGCACCGCGAAGCCGAGGTTCGCGCTCGGGGGAGGGAGCGCGCGAAACTCTGGCGGGAAGCGCACCCCGATCGCAAGCGTGAGTAGCAGTAGCAGTAGCAGTAGCAGTAGCAGTAGCAGCAGCAGCAGCAGCGCTGGGTGGCAAAGAATCGCGAAAAAATTCGCGAGTACTACAACCGTTAGTACGAGGCACACCGTGACGAGGTCAACGCTGCAGCGAGGCGGCTTAAGCGCAGCCTGAGTCGGGCCGGCCTCCCGTCAAAACTCCTGCACACGACGACCGCGGCCGAGCGACGTGCCAAAAAACGCGAAGCCGACACCTATCTCAACGACACATCGCGGCCCGAGCGTCTGCCGCAGTTCACGGTGTGCGCCGAATCGCTGACCGAGCACATGCCTATGAACGACGCCCGTATTCGCGAGCTCGCCGAGGAGTGAGCGCCGTACCGCACTGCGAGTTCAAGCGCCAGGCGCAGCCCGACCCGCGATTGCTTGGCGCGGGTGTAGGAGAGCTTCGCCATCTGTTTGATGAACTGATCGCAGCGAACGACGCCGATCTCGCGCAGCGTGAGATATTGAAATATAGGTAACCACGAGCGTGCGCATGTTGCGCTCATACAGATTGCGGGTGGTCTTGGAGATTCGACCCTCCGCGTCGACGTCGTGCAGCGAGTACGTCACCGAGGCGGTGAAGGGGCTGTCTGGAGTCAGATATCCGTTCGTGGGCTGTATCAGTTTCCTCTCAGAACGTTTGCCCTTCAACGCTCGCTCGGCTGCCCTAGTTAAGGTGCCGGTGGCCTGCACCAGGCGCGACTGGCCGTCCTTGTCTCGATGGTGGTTGCGGGCCTCGAACTGACCCGAGGGCCTGATGCGGATCGTTATGTCGCCGAAGGTGCCGATCGTGATGCGTGGCCGCGACATCTCAGCTCGCCGCCGATTGACGGTACTGGGCTTCCCAGACGGTTCGTGCTGCTGGGCCATCCAGGAGCGTACGTCAGAGATCGCGAATTTCAGATGCTTGCCGAACCGGTACGTGATGCTCCTATAGTTGTCAATTGTTTTTTTGGATGGCTTTTTGCTTGTGGAGCCAGTCCCGAAATTGGTTAGCGAGGTTGTCGTCTCGGCTGAGTCCGCGTTCGATTCGGGAGAGGGTGCCGGGCCAGGTGTTGACGTGGTCTGCTGCCTCGCGGAGGGTGATGTGGAGTTCCTCGCGC
>NZ_PJJK01000040.1:0-4581 GCF_002929785.1 Cryobacterium sp. Y62
CGTGTTGCTTGATCGCGAAGATCCCACCCACATGATTTTGCTGGAGCGGTGGACGTCGGCCGACGCTGACGCGGCCTATCGGGCGTGGCGCGCGGGCGCGACCGAACTGAGCTCATTGCCAGCCAGCGTCCCCCAGGTCTCAATGTTTGAGAGTGCCAGCGACATCTGACTGAGCACTACGGTGCACACCCGAGGTCATGTTCACGTACTCGGGTTTGCTGTGTATGTTCCCGGTTATAGAACCGCGCCGGATAAACCGCCTACTGGTGCCGGGGCCGGCACCGGCGCCGGTGCCGGCCCCACGTATTTTAGGCTGCGAGCTTTTTGAGGTATCGAGCGAGGGCACGTGGGGCCGAACGAGGGGCCTCGGCCTCGACGAGCGCGTTGTAGTTCGTGTTGGTGTTCACGTCGTAGGTGAGCACCCGACCGTCTTCAGCTTCGATGAACTCGATACCGCAGACTTCCAAGCCGTTGCGGCGCGCGAACTCGAGGTACTTCTCGATGATCGAGTGGTCGAAGTCTTCCCGCAGGCTGAACAGCTGCTGACCGGCCACGGGTGCGATAGTGGCGCCGGGAGGCATGATCAGCTCGCGCGTGATCGGGTCGATGGCGCAGGCATCCGCTGGACACAGCTGGAAGCCGCCGCGCGCGGTGTCGGCTTTGACGGCGTAGATGAACTCACCGCCGATGATCTCGGCCCGGGTGATGAACGGTTCCGCCGCCTGGATGTATTCCTGAATCAGGGTGATGCCATCTTGCGGCTCCTCGAACTCGTCGGAAGCTACGTACTCGGCGAGTTCTTCGTGGCTCGTGAACTTGCGCACGCCCAGACCCTTGCCGCCCTGGTTGTGCTTGGTCATGAACGGGGTGGGAAAGTCGCGTGCGGCGGCGAGAATTTGCTCGCGGCCCACCGCCGCCACGGTGCGAGGGGTGTCGATGCCAGCGGCCTTGAGCGCGACCAGCTGCTCGACCTTACTCA
Organism: Cryobacterium sp. Y62; assembly: GCF_002929785.1. Lineage (NCBI taxonomy): Bacteria > Bacillati > Actinomycetota > Actinomycetes > Micrococcales > Microbacteriaceae > Cryobacterium > Cryobacterium sp. Y62. The sequence continues at coordinate 980 of NZ_PJJK01000040.1, forward strand.
TCTCAAGCTCGAGCACACGTCGGCCGTTCACTGTACGGCGGCCGTGGGCCTCGAGCCAGGCCAACACGGCGCGGGCGTAGTCTTTCGACTTTCCATGGTCACGCGTGTGAGCGGATGCGCTGATGCGCGACCAGAAGATTCCCTCCGGTGGTACCGAATCCAGGTCGAGAACGCCGTCGGTGAGCAGCCATTCCTTTACCTCCATGCCCTCTGCTTCAAAGGCCCGGGCGAATGGTGGAAACCATTCGGGGTTCTCGTGCAGGGCATAGATCGTGGGTTGGTTAACAGTCATGAAAATCCTTTCGGGTCGCACTGAGCTTAAGGAGGCTCCGGCGCGGCGTATTCCTTGGGTCTTGCGCAGTTACTACTGCGGGATCATGATGCCGTTGCCCGGGCCCATCGGTAGGTCGAAAAAGAAGAAGACACTCAGCACGGCTACCCAGGCGAGCCAGAAGGTGACCGCGAAGGGCAGCATGCGGGCGATTATGGTGCCAAGCCCCGCCTGTGGCTCGTATTTGCGCAGCATCGTGAGGAGCACGATCATGTACGGATTGAGGGGTGTGAGTACCTGGGTGGCCGAATCTCCGACCCGGAAAGCCCCCTGGATGAACGCGGGCTCATAGCCAAGTAATACGAACAGCGGCACGAACACTGCGGCCATCAGCGTCCACATGGCCGAACCGGAAATGATGAAAAGGTTCAGCAGCGAGGCGAGCAGTACGAAGGCAACGACGGCCGAAAATCCGGTGAGGCCAATGGACTCAAGGCCCCCGGCTCCGGCAACGGCGAGCCAGCTTCCGATTCCGGAGAAATTGAACAGGGCGACAAACTGGCCGAGGATGAACGCGAGCACGAGGAATCCGCTCATGTCCTTGATGGCGTGCCCCATCACGCGGGGTACGTCACTGCCCCTGGCGATGGTTCCGGTGATCTTGCCGTACACCAGCCCTGGAATCACGAACGTGGCGAAGACGATGAACACGATCGAACTCAACAGAGGCGAGCGAGGCAGGAACCCGCCATCTTCGTTTCGCCACGGGGATTCGGGCAGAAGCACGCCGACGAGGATCACTCCGGCAACGACGACGCCTGCCACGAAAGCCCAGAACAGGCCGCGATTCTCGGTGTCCGTGAGCCGCGTGTTCATCGCGGCGGGACCCGGCACGTCGTCGTTGTCGATGATCTCCTCGCGCGCGATCCCTTGGCGGCCCAGACGCGGTTCGAGGATTTTGTCGATCATGAAGCCGGCCAGGGCGATGAGTACGAGCGCGGAGACCACATTGAAGAAGTAGTTCGAAATCGGGGTCACAACGGAACCGGCATTGGGTAGGTTCTGTGTGACCGACGTGGTGATGCCGGCGAATAGGGCGTCGAGGCTTGTCACGAACAGCGAGGTGGAGTAGCCGGCACCCACGGCGGCAAACCCACCGAGCAGCCCGGCGACGGGATGCCGGCCGGCGGCCTTGAACACCAAAGCTGCAAGCGGGGGGATCACCACGAATGCCGCATCCGACATGATCGACCCCACGACCCCCACGAACGCCACGGCGTAGGGCAGCGACCAGCGCGGCGCCGAGCCGAAAGCCTTACGGATCAGCGCAGCGAGCAGGCCGGACTTCTCGGCAACACCGACCGCGAGCAGGATGGGGAGCACCGTCGCCAGCGGCGGGAAGCCCAGGTAGTTGACCCCAATGTTCTGGGTGAACCACGTGAGCCCTTCGGCGGTGAAGAAGCCCTTAATTACCGTGATCTCGTCGGTCCCGGGCAACTGCACCGTGACGTTGGCCCAGGCCATGGCAGTCGACGCCACCGCCGTGATTGCGAACAGCAGGAGGAAGAGCATGAACGGGTCGGGCAGCTTGTTGCCGACGCGTTCGATTCCGCCGAGTACACGGTCGATCAGAACGGTGCGCCGAGTGAGGATCTGTGCTGAAGACATGGGGACTACCTTGCGTCGGAGGGAACGAAACGATCGGTGTGAGCGGAGTTAGACAGTGACCGGTCAGGCGTCAGTCGAAGAAGTGCGGCACATCGACGGCGCCGCCCTGTTCCGCGAACTCTTCGGCCACGCTGCGTCGTAATTCGGCGTCGCAGAGAAAATCCAGGGCGGTGAGGGCGAGACCACAGGCGCCGTCGAGGGCACCCGACTCCGCGGCATCCGTTGCGGCGGCCGCCGCGAATTCGCGGGTATGCAGGGCAACGTCGGGTGCGGCAATTTTGATCAGAGGGTGGATACCGGGGATGCGATGGCTCACGTTGCCGAAGTCGGTGGACGCTGCGATGGTTTCTGACACCACGCCCAGCGGGAGTGGCTGGCGTCCACGGTGCTGCTGGGCGGCGACCCACCGACCGGTGAGCGCGCTGTTCGTACGCACGGGGAGCGATGGGGCGTGCTCGTCCCAGTCGATCTCAACACTCGTTCCCGTCATCAATGCTGCGCCGCGCGCGATGTCGTCCAGTCGCACGCTGAGGTCTTTGAGCGTGTCCGCGTACTTGGAACGGGCGTAAAGCTTAAGTACTGCGCGCTCGGGAATAATGCTCGGCCGGGTTCCCCCCTCACTGATTACAGCATGCACGCGGTCTACCGGAGGAAGCTGTTGACGCAGCAGCCCAACAGCTTGGTACGCCAGAGTGGCGGCGTCGAGAGCGTTGCGACCCATGAAGGGTTGAGCGGATGCATGCGCCGCGACGCCCGTGAATGTCACGGTGAGCACACGGCGACCGAGCCACACCTGGTCGGCGAGGTCGTAGCCGTACGGGTGCACCATAATCGCGGCGTCTACGCCCTCGAAGGCGCCGTGCCTGGCCATCACTTCTTTGCCAGAGAAGCCTTCCTCGGCGGGAGTTCCGAGCAAAATCACCCGACCGCTGAATGCGTCGGGATTCTTCTTGAGTGTGTTAGCCAACGCGAGGAAAGCGCCGACGCCGGTGGCGGCGATGACGTTGTGCCCGCAGCCGTGCCCCACGTCGGGCAAGGCGTCGTACTCGCTGAGAATCGCGATGACCGGGCCGTCGTCCGACCCGATCTCGGCGCGAAACGCGGTGTCGAGTCCGTGCACGCCGAGTTGCGCGGCTATCCCATAGCGACCGAGCAGCTCCACCAGATAGGCGGCGCTTCGATGCTCGGCGAAGGCGATCTCCGGGTCGGCGTGCAGGGTGTGAACGACGTCGTTTAGGTCCCGGACGAGCGCCTCAACCTGGCTTTCGACTACGCTTGCGAGTTTCTCCGGGGCCCCGGAGAAAGGCGACGGCACCGATTCAGAGGTCTGTATCCTGCGGGCCGTTTCGGCCTGAAGCTTCTGCAGATACGTGGTGCTCGGCACTGTGGAATGGCTCATATATCCACCCTAGACAGGGAGACTACCCGGTGTCGCCGTGCTGACCTATGCCGTCATCTCCAGAACCGGTGCTGGTAGTAGATACAGTACGGGCCACGGACGAGCGGCCCGGTCATGCCTGCGATTGCTCCCCCGACTCCATGGACATCTCGGCGATCCGCTTGATTGCGGCGAGGGTTTTCAGGATGCCGTCGAGGGCTTGCTGGGTGCGGTCGATGATCTGAGTGTGTGCGTCTTCGCCGAACTTCTCCTCGAACATGGCGA
>NZ_PJJK01000041.1:0-4942 GCF_002929785.1 Cryobacterium sp. Y62
CGTGCCAGTCATGCTGTCAGGTGTGCGTACCGCCCTCGTTCTGCTAGTCGGCACCGCAGCCCTGGCCACATTCGTCAACGGCGGCGGACTGGGCATCCTCATCACCACGGGCGTCAATCTCAGCCTCACCCCCGTGCTCGTCACCGGGGCCCTGCTCGTTGCGCTACTCGCCCTCCTCATCGACTGGATCGGCCGTGTGGTCGAACACGTCGCCCGCCCGAAGGGACTCTAGATGTACCGCACTTCTTCACGCACTCGTCCTCGCGCCCGCGGGCCCCTCGGTCGCTGGGGCCTCGCCACGGGTATCCTCGCCCTGTCCGCCGTCGCCTTGACCGGCTGCGGACTGCAGCCGGCGACCTCCTACATTCCCGCGGTCGGACCCGGGTCGATCACCCCGCTCGACGGCGCCGACGGCGTAAACCTCACAGTCACGTCCAGGAGCTTCACCGAGCACCTACTGCTCGGCAAAATCGCCGTCCTCGCCGGGACCGCCGCCGGATTCGACGTCACAGACCTCAGTAACGTGCCCGGCAGCCAGCCGACCCGCGAACTGCTTCTCTCTGGCCAGGCCGACATACTCTGGGAATACACCGGAACCGCATGGCTAACCTACCTCGGCCAGACTGAGGCCATCACCGACCAGAACGAAATGTGGCAAGCCGTATACGACCTCGACATCAAAAACGGTGTCACCTGGGGCGCGCCAGCACCAATGAACAACACCTACGCCCTCGCCGTGCGCAGTGAGGCAGTCGCCGACCTCGGCAACATCACAGCCCTGTCCGAACTTGCCGCGTTACCGATCGCAGATCGCACCTTCTGCGTCGACTCCGAATTCAACTCCCGGCCAGACGGCATGAACCCCATGCTCACCCACTACGGACTAGAACGTGGCACCGCCAACGGCGTGCCCAACAACAACATCGGCATCTACGACACCGGCGCCATCTACAGCGCAACCGACAACGGCGCCTGCAACTTCGGTGAAGTCTTTACGACTGACGGCCGCATCGACGCGCTCGACCTCACCGTCCTGACCGACGACCTCGCATTCTTCCCGGCATACAACGTGGCCCCGATCTTCTACACCGAAACAATCGAGGCCCACCCCGGCCTGGAAAAGATCTTCGCCAAAATATCACCCCGACTCACCGACGAAGTTCTACGCGACATGAACCGTCAAGTTGACGTCGACGGCGCCGAACCCGCCAACGTGGCCTACGCCTGGATGATCAAGGAGGGTTTCATCACCGACCCAACCAGCTAACCAGACACAGGCGACGGATGCCGCAAACAGCACGATCGTCCGGACCAACATCACAGAGGCGGGCCAGGCGGGCAGGCGCTCGAGCAGCTCATCATCAAACCCAGTGCGGCCAGCTTCGATGTCCCCGAAGTGCCGACCCGACGCGGTGATACGTAGGCCAACAGCGATGATGATACGACGAACAGGCTCGTGGCGTGAGTCACGCCATCCAACCGAAACGACCCGCGTGCGTGCTCCGACGGGGCAGCACACGCGGTACACGAGAACCGCGACGACACACTCACCCAGCTGCGGGCCGACCTGGACCAGTCACGCACGAGTGAACGCGAACAGCGCACCCGCGCCGACCGCGCCGAAACACAGGCAACACGCCCCAACCAGAAGTAAACCGCCAGCCCACTCCCCCGCACCTCGGCGGGAGCCTTACTGAGCGCGGGCCTGCTCGTCTGCGACGTCGCCAGTGGTGGCGTCCGCGGGCCGGCTAACGGAAGTTCTTCTTCGAATCCGTCTCGTTGGGATGGCCGGTCGCGGCTTTCGTGATGACCACGCGTCCCGGTTTCTTTGCCTTCGCATTGGGCTCGTCAACGGCATACCAGAGGCGAGCACCGTCCGTGACTTTATACTGCCACTGCGGCAGGGCCACCCCGTCGACCAAGACTGTCGAAAGGTCTCCTCGGAGTTGGTAGCAGCGATCCGGGTCGTACTGCCCAGGATGCGCGGTGAGATAGTCGTGGGCATCGGCGAGGGCATTCTTCGCGGACGCCTTCAGATCAGTCCACCCACGTTCGGCTGCGGTATTGCCGAAGAAGATCTCGTACTCAGTGCCCTTAATCGGTCGCGGAACCGAAACGCCACGCTTCCCCGCCATCTACGGACGACTAACGCGGGCAGGGGCGGCCGGCAGCTCGAGGGGCTCAACAGGTCTCATACCCATCGCATAAGCCACGGCCGTTTCCTTCCACTCCTGCTGCGCACGCAACAACCGCTCAAACGTACCCAGCTCACTGGCGGCATAGACAAGCTGCTCAATCTCGGCAGCGTACGCGCACAGCTCCCCCGGAGTGAACTCCCCCGTCCAAGCAAAAAGATCACGCAGCGCAGCCGCGACGTCGCCCGTATTCCGGCCGATCGCGCGGATCAGACGGCTCGACAGCGCAACACCCTTCTCGAGGACGTCGAGATCGTGACCGCGAAGGATCACGAGATCGTCACCATCACGGCGCGTAATCCGGACCTGGCCCTCGTCAATGTGAGCCAGGACCTCCTTGGGCTTTCGCAGAAGGTCGGTGAACGTCGCGGTACTCATAACCACACAATACATCAGATAAACATCTGATTAGCTGGGCGCGCCGACGATTGAGAAACGCCCCTGGCCGGGAGAGAGGACGGCCAAGGGCGTTGACTGTGCGGCGCAGGATCCTGCGCCGGGCTTGTGACGGTCTACCCCTCGAGGGCTCTACCCTGTGCCAAAGCAATGATGCGGTCAGGCCGGAACCCGGCCCAGTGATTGTGCTCGTCGACGACCACGATCGGCGCCGAACTGTAGCCCAGATCCTCAGAGACGTACTCGAGAGCTGCTGCATTCTCGGTCACATCGACAACTGTGTAGGTCACACCTGCTTTGTCGAGTGCTCGGTAGGTCATCGTGCATTGGACACACGCCGGCTTGCTGTACACCGTCACCAGTTCACTCATGATCGCGCTCCCTCTCCACCAACAATTTTTTTGCCAGGCTGGCAAGAGAAATCGATAGCGACCGGAAGTGCCGCAGTACCGGGTCGTGGAATACCGCAACGCAGCGAGGATATGCCGCGAAAGCCCAGAACGCAGGCACGCAAGGAAGCTACGATGACCAGCCAGACAGGTAAAAACGAAAAGCCCCTACAGCGCCGCGCAGCGGCTCGTTCAGGATCCGGCCTCCGTGACGGCTCCCGCAGTGGTGTGTGGTGCATGGTTGCGCCTTCCCCGTTCTGCCGTTAGCTTCCCAGGGGTCTACCTTGACGGAATCCACCGATATTTCGGGGGAAAGGCTCACCGCCGTTGAATTCAACGGCGAGACGTGCAAGTTCACGTTCCAGTGCACCGTCAACGAGGGCTGCCATTGATGTGTAGCCGCCTTCGTAGCCGGCAGTTCGGAGCACTGCCGTTTCGGCGCGCTTCTTAAGGGACGTGCGGAGCCCAAACGTGACTGCTTTTTTCTCGTCACTCTCGACGGCGTCGGCCGGTGACTCACTGGATGTGGGAGTCGGCGATAGAACGGCCGGCGGAGGCTCCGTGGCGGCTGGCGTGCGGACTTCCTCGACCTCGGGCACCAGCCTGATTGGGCTTGCGCTTCCTGGCCGTCGTCGAGTGGGGACGGTCATGCTGCCATCCCCTTAGTGCCGAGGAAACGGGCTAGATAGGTTCGCGCGACGGCGTCATAGAGAGCGACGGTTTTACGTCCGTTTCGGTCACTCCAGTCGGACAGCGAAACGGCCGCCGCGTCGGCTTCTGCGAAGCGTGACCATTCGGGGATATACGGAGGGTTGAGCAGTTCTGAACCGTCTGACATTTTCACGAGGCCACCTAAGTTCCACACGAGGTCTCCGAACTGATCGCGTAGTCCCTCGATTTGGTAGTCGTGTTCGATGGTGGCTTTTCGTCGCGTTACGACGATGCCTCCGACCGTGAGGGTCGGGTTGGCTATGTCGATCGCATGACGAGTCACGAAGTCGTTCACGCGGATGGCTGCTTCGACGGAGTCGTAGTTGGGGTCGGTCGGGATGATGATGGTGTCGGCGGCCGCCATCGACATCTGCACCAGGTGACCGAGGTCTGGCCGCGTGTCGATAAGGATAATGTCGTAGTCGTCGGTCCATCCGTCGAGTGCTTTTTGGAGCCGTCTCACGGCTCCGATGACGCCGGCTTCAGTTTCTCGATTTATGAGGTCAAACCGTGCCGGCAGTACATCAATGTTTTCCGCCTCTGCTGTTGGGGTCCCATCGGGGCTGGTCCATCCGCAGGCGACGACAGCCCCCTCCCCCGATCCGGACTGGTCGGCCTTTATAACCTCGGACATGGTGGGGATGGGTTCGTTTGCGTCCCATTCGACGCCAAGTCGACGTGTGGCGTTCGCCTGTGGGTCCATGTCTACGACGAGAATCCGCTGGCCAGCTCGAGCGAGCGCGGCGGCAAGCTGTACGGTCAGCTCCGTTTTTGACACGCCACCTTTGTTGTTCGATATGACTGCTGTGTGCGCCACGGCTCTTACCTCTCACGAAAGTCAATAAACACAATACTTGTTTGTGTTTATTAGGTTGATTGTCTTTCAACTATTGCGTTGTTTGCGAATATTGTTTTGATCGACACGCCAGCAAAACAATAATTTATTGTTTCCCAATAAATACAATACTTGTTTGTATTGCAAATATTGTGTTCTTCCGCATAGGAACGTGAGGGGACACCTCACGGGTTTTCCATCCAGCCCCAGGGCCAAGATAGGCCTGAAGCGAACTGCGATCAGCGCCAAGCGCAGGAACGACCTCATATCAATATGGCTGGCCTAGCCAGCTCATCGGGTCCGGCCTCCGTGCCGGGTTTCCCGGTGGGGGAGCGTGAGGGGGCTGGCCCCCTCACCGGCTGGCCTGTCGGGGCCAGCCGGCCGTGGTGGCTAGAGGTTGAGGAGCATGCTGACGA
>NZ_PJJK01000042.1:0-6039 GCF_002929785.1 Cryobacterium sp. Y62
GCAGAAAGGCCACCCGAGGGTGGCCTTTCTGGTGTTTCTAAGTTAAGTCCGGCGGTGTCCTACTCTCCCACAGGGTCCCCCCTGCAGTACCATCGGCGCTGAGAGTCTTAGCTTCCGGGTTCGGAATGTGACCGGGCGTTTCCCTCTCGCTATAGCCGCCGAAACATCTTTGCGATGAATCGATTCTATATTATTTAGTTATATAGAGCTCCCCTTGACAAGGAGCGTTGTTCTCGACCGTACATCGAGAACCACATAGTGGACGCTAAAGCAGCTTCTTCAAACTGAAGTGTTATCAAATTATCGGCTTATTAGTACCGGTCAGCTCCATGGGTCTTTAGTCCCCACTTCCACATCCGGCCTATCAACGCAGTAGTCTAGCTGCGAGCCTCTCCCCCGAAGGGATGGAAATCTCATCTCGAAGCCGGCTTCCCGCTTAGATGCTTTCAGCGGTTATCCGTTCCGAACGTAGCTAATCAGCGGTGCTCCTGGCGGAACAACTGACACACCAGAGGTTCGTCCATCCCGGTCCTCTCGTACTAGGGATAGATCTTCTCAAATTTCCTGCGCGCGCAGCGGATAGGGACCGAACTGTCTCACGACGTTCTAAACCCAGCTCGCGTACCGCTTTAATGGGCGAACAGCCCAACCCTTGGGACCTACTCCAGCCCCAGGATGCGACGAGCCGACATCGAGGTGCCAAACCATGCCGTCGATATGGACTCTTGGGCAAGATCAGCCTGTTATCCCCGAGGTACCTTTTATCCGTTGAGCGACAGCGCTTCCACAAGCCACTGCCGGATCACTAGTCCCGACTTTCGTCCCTGCTCGACTTGTCAGTCTTACAGTCAAGCTCCCTTGTGCACTTACACTCGACACCTGATTACCAACCAGGTTGAGGGAACCTTTGGGCGCCTCCGTTACTTTTTAGGAGGCAACCGCCCCAGTTAAACTACCCACCAGGCACTGTCCCTGAACCGGATCACGGTTCGAAGTTAGGTATCCAATATGACCAGAGTGGTATTTCAACAATGACTCCACCTGAACTAGCGTCCAAGCTTCACAGTCTCCCACCTATCCTACACAAGCCACACCGAACACCAATACCAAGCTGTAGTAAAGGTCACGGGGTCTTTCCGTCCTGCTGCGCGTAACGAGCATCTTTACTCGTAATGCAATTTCGCCGAGTTCGCGGTTGAGACAGCTGGGAAGTCGTTACGCCATTCGTGCAGGTCGGAACTTACCCGACAAGGAATTTCGCTACCTTAGGATGGTTATAGTTACCACCGCCGTTTACTGGGGCTTAAATTCTCAGCTTCGCCTTGCGGCTAACCGTTCCTCTTAACCTTCCAGCACCGGGCAGGCGTCAGTCCGTATACATCGTCTTGCGACTTAGCACGGACCTGTGTTTTTAGTAAACAGTCGCTTCCCACTGGTCTCTGCGGCCTTCGAACGCTCCCGGAGCTAGTCCGTTCACGCCTCAGGCCCCCCTTCTCCCGAAGTTACGGGGGCATTTTGCCGAGTTCCTTAACCACGATTCTCTCGATCTCCTTAGTATTCTCTACCTGATCACCTGAGTCGGTTTGGGGTACGGGTGACTAAAACCTCGCGTCGATGCTTTTCTTGGCAGCATAGGATCACTGATTTCACCCTCACGGGCTACCCATCGGGTCTCAACCTTATATGAGAGACGGATTTGCCTATCTCTCGGCCTACATCCTTAGACCGGGTCAACCATCGCCCGGCTCAGCTACCTTCCTGCGTCACACCTGTTAATACGCTAACCGCACCAGCATAGGGTCGCACGCTAGGCCCCACGCTTCACCCCGAAGGGATCCATCTAGGGGATTCAGATGCTTAGCATTACTGGATTAGCTTGGGCGGTTTTTCGTCAGTACGGGAATATCAACCCGTTGTCCATCGACTACGCCTGTCGGCCTCGCCTTAGGTCCCGACTTACCCAGGGCGGATTAGCCTGGCCCTGGAACCCTTGATCTTTCGGAGGACGGGTTTCTCACCCGTCTTTCGCTACTCATGCCTGCATTCTCACTCGTGTAGCCTCCACGGCTGGTTTACACCGCCGCTTCGCTGGCCACACGACGCTCTCCTACCCATCAACACGGCTGAACCAACACCACAAGGGTGCGGCTTACCAAAAATATCAATGCCACAACTTCGGTGGCGTGCTTGAGCCCCGTTACATTGTCGGCGCGGAATCACTTGACCAGTGAGCTATTACGCACTCTTTCAAGGGTGGCTGCTTCTAAGCCAACCTCCTGGTTGTCTGTGCAACTCCACATCCTTTCCCACTTAGCACGCGCTTTGGGACCTTAGTTGGTGGTCTGGGTTGTTTCCCTCTCGACGATGAAGCTTATCCCCCACCGTCTCACTGCTGCGCTCTCACTTACCGGCATTCGGAGTTTGGCTGACGTCAGTAAGCTTTTGGGCCCCATCGGCCATCCAGTAGCTCTACCTCCGGCAAGAAACACGCAACGCTGCACCTAAATGCATTTCGGAGAGAACCAGCTATCACGAAGTTTGATTGGCCTTTCACCCCTATCCACAGCTCATCCCCTCCATTTTCAACTGAAGTGGGTTCGGTCCTCCACGACGTCTTACCGTCGCTTCAACCTGGCCATGGATAGATCACTTCGCTTCGGGTCTAGGACATGCGACTGAATCGCCCTATTCAGACTCGCTTTCGCTACGCATTCCCCTCTCGGGTTAAGCTCGCCACATATCACTAACTCGCAGGCTCATTCTTCAAAAGGCACGCTGTCACCAGAACAAAGCTGGCTCCAACGGTTTGTAAGCAAACGGTTTCAGGTACTATTTCACTCCCCTCCCGGGGTACTTTTCACCTTTCCCTCACGGTACTTGTTCACTATCGGTCATGTAGGAGTATTTAGGCTTATCAGGTGGTCCTGACGGATTCACACGGGATTTCTCGGGCCCCGTGCTACTTGGGATACTTCTCGGGCGATTGCTGCATTTCGACTACGGGGTTCGCACCCTCTATGACCAGGCTTTCAATCCTGTTCGTCTATACAACGTTCTAACCCTTACCATTCGGTAGAATAGGCAGAAAAGTCCCGCAACCCCGACCATGCAACACCTACCGGTTATCACACATGATCGGTTTAGCCTCATCCGGGTTCGCTCGCCACTACTAACGGAATCACTATTGTTTTCTCTTCCTGTGGGTACTGAGATGTTTCACTTCCCCACGTTCCCTCTACCCGCCCTATATATTCAGGCGGGAGTCACCAGGTCACCTCACGGGCCTGGCGGGGTTTCCCCATTCGGACATCCTCGGATCACAGTTCGTTTATCAACTCCCCGAGGCTTATCGCAGATTACTACGTCCTTCTTCGGCTCTACATGCCAAGGCATTCACCGTTTGCTCTTAAAAATTTGAAATCACATGAGTTTGAATCGATTAAGTATGCCGAATAAATTCGACATCAAAATTGACCAATGATCTAACACACACCCGAAGGCATATGTTTTGATCTTTGTAATTTGCTCTCTTACGAGAGTCAAATTTAAGATGCTCGCGTCCACTGTGTAGTTCTCAAAGTACGGGCGGTACCCCTCCCCGCCGGCAAGTGATGCCAACGAACAGAAGTCCAGAAGAAACAGATCAACGCCAGGACTTTCATCCCGCGTTGTTCCGGTCCCTCAGGACCCAACAGCGTGCATATATGACTCTCTTCAGAACCCGAGCGTTCCAACTCCCGAAGGAGCGTACCGGCTCAAGAACTAACCGTCCTCATATCAATGTCAATGTTCCACCCATGAGCGCCATCCAAGAACATTCGCCCTGGTATGACTGGTCGCCATATTCCGCTGTATACAGACGGGACGACACATGCTCCTTAGAAAGGAGGTGATCCAGCCGCACCTTCCGGTACGGCTACCTTGTTACGACTTAGTCCTAATCACCAATCCCACCTTCGACAGCTCCGTCCCTTACGGGTTCGGCCACTGGCTTCGGGTGTTACCGACTTTCATGACTTGACGGGCGGTGTGTACAAGGCCCGGGAACGTATTCACCGCAGCGTTGCTGATCTGCGATTACTAGCGACTCCGACTTCATGAGGTCGAGTTGCAGACCTCAATCCGAACTGAGACCGGCTTTTTGGGATTCGCTCCACCTTACGGTATCGCAGCCCTTTGTACCGGCCATTGTAGCATGCGTGAAGCCCAAGACATAAGGGGCATGATGATTTGACGTCATCCCCACCTTCCTCCGAGTTGACCCCGGCAGTATCCCATGAGTTCCCACCATTACGTGCTGGCAACATAGGACGAGGGTTGCGCTCGTTGCGGGACTTAACCCAACATCTCACGACACGAGCTGACGACAACCATGCACCACCTGTATACCGACCTTGCGGGGCCTACATTTCTGCAGGTTTCCGGTATATGTCAAGCCTTGGTAAGGTTCTTCGCGTTGCATCGAATTAATCCGCATGCTCCGCCGCTTGTGCGGGCCCCCGTCAATTCCTTTGAGTTTTAGCCTTGCGGCCGTACTCCCCAGGCGGGGAACTTAATGCGTTAGCTGCGACACGGAGACCGTGGAATGGTCCCCACATCTAGTTCCCAACGTTTACGGCATGGACTACCAGGGTATCTAATCCTGTTCGCTCCCCATGCTTTCGCTCCTCAGCGTCAGTTACGGCCCAGAGATCTGCCTTCGCCATTGGTGTTCCTCCTGATATCTGCGCATTCCACCGCTACACCAGGAATTCCAATCTCCCCTACCGCACTCTAGTCTGCCCGTACCCACTGCAGGCCCGAGGTTGAGCCTCGGGTTTTCACAGCAGACGCGACAAACCGCCTACGAGCTCTTTACGCCCAATAATTCCGGACAACGCTTGCACCCTACGTATTACCGCGGCTGCTGGCACGTAGTTAGCCGGTGCTTTTTCTGCAGGTACCGTCACTCCCAGGAAAACCCAGTCGCTTCTTCCCTACTAAAAGAGGTTTACAACCCGAAGGCCTTCGTCCCTCACGCGGCGTTGCTGCATCAGGCTTGCGCCCATTGTGCAATATTCCCCACTGCTGCCTCCCGTAGGAGTCTGGGCCGTGTCTCAGTCCCAGTGTGGCCGGTCACCCTCTCAGGCCGGCTACCCGTCGTCGCCTTGGTGAGCCATTACCTCACCAACTAGCTGATAGGCCGCGAGCTCATCCTTGACCAAAATTCTTTCCACCCCAGAAGATGCCTTCCAAGGTAATATCCGGTATTAGCTACAGTTTCCCGCAGTTATCCCAGAGTCAAGGGCAGATTGCTCACGTGTTACTCACCCGTTCGCCACTGATCCAAGGAGCAAGCTCCTCTTCACCGTTCGACTTGCATGTGTTAAGCACGCCGCCAGCGTTCGTCCTGAGCCAGGATCAAACTCTCCGTAAATGTTTGAATAGCTCCCGAATCTGTATAAATACAAACCCGATGCCCATCTAGTGCACCCACAGACCGGAATAGGCCCAGAAGATGCAAGTTTGAAACTGACAAGAACAAATCATTACTGACTTGCTTTGTATAGTTGCCTAGTCCGAAGACCAGGACTTGTTCAATATTATTTCCAAAGGAATCTCATAAATGATCACCCGCTAGAAACGGGATCAACACCACGAGGTTTTTGGCATTTGACATTGTGCACGCTGTTGAGTTCTCAAGGATCGGACGCACCCGACTTCACACCCTACTGGGCTGTCACTCCGGGGCAACTTGTCTAACCTAGCCACCCAGCTAGTCGCTGTCAAATCGGCAAACGCAGACATTTTCGGCGTACCGAAGCACACTTGAACACCACGAAAAACACGACTCAGCCAGTGACACACACTCGATGGGAGGCTTATCATCATAGCCCAACACAGACGCTTCTGAAACAGAAACCCCACGCTGATTTAGCCACGATCTGGTCCCACATGAGGCCGGGAAGCACTACGGCTTTCCGCACCTTTGGGGTACGTATAGATACACTACGGCCACCACCACCACCCGTCAAAACGCCCCCCACCCGGGCGTGTCGC
>NZ_PJJK01000043.1:0-7029 GCF_002929785.1 Cryobacterium sp. Y62
CGCCGATCGAGTTTGAAATAATGGACCAACCGGCCTCACTCGCGGCCTAAATGAAGTGTCAACTAAACCTTCAGCAGTCCCGTTGGTGCTCGATCAGTTGATGCGATTAGCGGTGCGGTCGCAAAGCGGTAGCCATACTTCAGCGGGTTTCCACTCCCAGGCGATCTCCTGGCTGCGACCGTCTTCGCCAAAACGATACGTTGCTCGCTCGTGCTCACCCGTCAACGTCCAAGTATGACCGTCGACAGTCAGAGTGTAATCGCGTGCGAAACCGTGATTCTCGACCGTTCGGGCGAAATAGCGGCCAGCTTCAGCGTCCCAGCCCATCAGACTAAGCGTGTCGAACGGACCGTTCGCGCGCTCATCTTGCACGATGAAGTAGTTGCCCGAATGCCACCGGGCGGAGTGGACGCTGTTCCACGGACTCGCTCCCGCGTGCGGATTATCCAGCGACTGCTCGTCACCACCATAAGAGGTGCCCTCGGCATGCCAGTCACCCAGAAAAACTGCCAACTCTTCATGCTCAGCCATGATTCAACCCTACGTTCGGGAGCCAAACCGGGCAATCATCTGAGGTGGCCAGTGACGGATCGCCCGACCGGATGTCGGCGGTTCAGGCGTCAGCGAACCCGTTGAGCCTTCGGCTTACGGACGAAAATGCGAGCCAGTCCGGGCAGCCCAGGCGGATCGATGCTCACGTCATAGCCGGCAGTCGGGTTCTGTAACCGGCCATGCCGCCCATTTAATATGTATGCATGATCACCATCGGAACCGGAGAAACCGAACACCTCCGTCTACGGCCCGTCATCGAAGAGGATGCCGACTCGGTGTGGCTCCTGCAATCAGATGCGCGCACGAACATATACAACCCAGCCGGCCCGATGACCGACCGTTCACAGGCTGGGGAGCAAGCACGAGAGTAGGCAGCGAACTGGGTGACTGACGGACACGGGTACTGGGCTCTCGAAGAATCTCAGGTGCCTGGGGTGGTCATCGGTTTTGGGGGCATTCGGGCGACAAATTGGCGCGGGCGCCAGGTCTACAACCTGTACTACCGACTGGCGCCGGCAGCATGGGGCAAAGGATTGGCCAGCGAGTTAGTCAAGGCTGCTGTCGAGCGATGGCATGAGCTCGGCGAGTTCCTCCCGCTCGTCGCTTACACGACGGCCGCGAATCTCTCCTCGCAAAGGACTGCACTCAAAGGTGGCCTGATTAGGCGGTCCGACCTAGACGAGGTGACAAACACCTACACGGATGTCGTATTTGCTCTCGGTCTGGACTGATCGCCCCTACGAGTTCTCATTTATGAAAGAGGAAAAACGCGCGCCTCAGGAACTCCAGTCCGTATGACGTTTCTTTCGCGGGCCTCTCTGTTCGTCCGGACCGCGACCACAGGTCACGGCGCAAGTAGAAGTACCTGCGTCCGAGCCACAGCCCACGCGTAGATCTGGCACTCACGACCGCAACTGTCGAGTTGTCCAACGGACGAGGTCAGTGCAAGACTCGTTCCAAGCCGGGGGCTGCCAAGATGCAGCCCGATCACGCCATCTCAATGCCGAGGGGCGACGGAAACTCAGGGGGATCTTATGAAACGTTTGCCATCGATACTGGTCGCGGGCGTCGTAGTCGCGGTGGCGCTGTCGGGATGCCAAGCAGAGGAAACGGTCGCTCCTTTACCTCCAACCTCGGCGTCTCCGGCACCCGCCAAGACGGATGAACCCACTGCGCAGGAATCTGCTCAGGCGTGGGCCGACGAGACATTCGGGACGTTCGAGGCTTTCACGGTCACCGGTAACGGGGCGGATGAAATTGTCTTTCCCGACGACGCTAAATCTGGCTTCTACACGATCACGTGGGCACCCGGCCACTGGGTCAATGAAGACTCTTATGCGCAGGTTTATGGGGAAGACGGTACCTTCCACGAGGCCGGAACGACGGATTACCAGGGCGATGCCGCCAGCGTGGCCTATGGTTTGGACCCCACCGATGGCCCGGCGGGCTGGATAGGTGTTGAGGCCGGTGCGGGTGGCTGGTCCATTACTGTGTCGCCGATTTCGGCGCTTCCCGCACTGCCCGAGACCGGCGGCTACGACGCCTATCTGTATGCGGGCGCTGAGCAACCGGTCGTCTTCTCTTCCACAAACTCGGGGCGGGTCAACGTTCGACAGTTCAATGGCATCAATCCGACCGACAGCATCCTTCCTCAGGAAGACTTCACGGCTGTTGGTACTCTTCTCGCTGGTCCCAGCATCGTCAACGTCCAGTTGGAAAGCGTGAGCCCCTGGAGGCGGTCCACGAACTAGCCAAGGCGACACGACCTGAGCAGTGGCCGGTTCCGTCTATGAAACCGCCAATCACGCGCAGCAGAGCGTGTTCAGTTATCAAGTGAACGGTGTCCCGTAGACCAGCTGAATTCGCCTTCCCCTTGCGGGATGTTTATGCACGTGGTTGCTGTGGCGTTACGGTGAGGGAGTATGAAGTTAATTCGACGAAGAATCGCTACATTCAGCGGATGCGTTCTCGCGGCATCCGCTCTCACCTCGTGCTCGGCGCCGGACGCATTTACCGTCTTCGACGCACCGCAATCTCCAGTCGACATGCTCCCGCCTGGCGACGCATTCTCGGTGATTACAAGCATCGAAGCAGACACCACCCGACTGCTCTGGACTGATGACAACGTCAGCTACTTCGCTGCCCTCTCCGACGGTGATCCCTGCCTCATCATCTTGGACGAGGTGGAAGCGGCCAGCGCGTGCTCGACCGAGCTGCCCGTTGGCTTCGCGTTCAAGGACGGCCCCGAAATGCGGCTTGCCGACGGACCGTCCAACAGCGAACAGAACTGGACCGAGGTCGCCGACCACCTGTGGATCAGTAACTGAGGCGGGAATATGAAGTTGCACCAACGAAGGATCGTGACATTCATCGGATGCGTTCTCGCGGCATCCTCTCTCACCTCGTGCTCGGCGCCGAATACCCTCGCGGTGTTCGACCAGCCGCAGTCTGAGGCCGACACCATGCCGGCAGGCACGACGCCCAATGTCCTCGAGAGCCTCGACGCCGGCACCACCCGACTGCTCTGGACTGACGCCGGTCTCAGCTACTACGCGGCCCTATCGGGCGAAGGCGACCATTGCCTGGTCATTGTCAACGAGCTAGAAGCGGTGAGCGGATGCTCGAGTGACGTGCCCGTCATGGTGCAAGGCGTCGGTAGCATCACAATGATGCTGGCCGATAACCTCCCCGACAGCTCGGCGAACTGGACCAAGGTGGCCGACCACCTGTGGGCGGCCAACTAAAGCGCCCACCGCATTTCCTGCGTGCGGAGACGAAACCGGATCGGGCCGCGAGAAGCACTCTATTGGCGTTGATCTCGACTAAAGCTATATCAGTGAAGTGAGGCGCAGTGCGAACACACCGAAGACCGACTTCAGACGCGCGGCATGAGTTTCATCGGACGATCGGCTTACGGGCTGAGTCGGACCCTTCCATTTTATTAAGTCAGCGCGATGAACGTGCGGACGGATGACATTCCTACCCGCCGTTGTTCGCGTGCGATTGAACTGGTGTAATCAAGCACGACTGCATGGGTCGCCTTGTTTGACATTCAGGGCGTAACAGCGAATGCCTCCGACTACGTTCGTGTATCGATACAAGATTAGGATGGAATTGTCAGGCGTGGATGATAGACCATGAGTGCATGAAGCAGAAATGCACTGCTGCTCGCTTAGTCACAGCGATCGCTGTCGCGATACTTCTGGCTGGATGTCAGCAGACCGGACCCGAAAATGGGAAGGGTGCAGACCAGCCTGATGCTGTCCAGACTGGTGAGACCGCGACCTGGCGAATTAGTAAGCCTACTAATCTGGGTCGGGACAGCACTAATATTGAGGTCGTCGTTACCCGACTCGGCTGCTCCTCCGGTGTTACCGGCGAGACCCTAGCCCCTGTCGTGACGTACAAGTCAGAACAAATCACGATCCGGATTGACGTTGAACCTTTCGGCGGCGACGCGGCTGATTGCCAATGGAATGATGCCGTCCCTGTAATCGTCCAACTCGACCAACCGCTCGGGGAACGCACACTGATCGACGGCGGATGCCTACGCATTGATGCCGCCAATACCGCCGTTTGCGAATCTGATCTGCGTTGGCCAGCGTGACGCCGATCCAGCGCGGCGGGTCAATCATGTAGCAATACGCCCCGTAACCTCGGATCATCGAATTTCTGTGGATCACAGACCTAACGCTGCGCCCACAGACGCAGTTCCACGTCCACCACGAAGATTTGGCGTCCCGTAAAGGGTTCGGCTTCCGGACGCCGCCAGGGCCCTCGTTAGAATCTAACTGCCTGATGATCATATATTTGTTCTGTAACTTGCCAGATGGAAACTAGATGCTATGTTGACAGTATTGCAGGGAGGCTTCACCAATTGGGGGATACAGGATGAGCGACCGATTTGAAAGCACTCGCGATGGAATGACAGATTCCGGAGCCGCAGCTCATGCTCGATTACTGTTGAAAACCGGGGATGACGTCGGTGTCCGGGTTGGGGAGGCCATCGACGCCCGCACTCGTGCAGTTGCTGAAACCTGGATGGCTGTGGCAACCCTCACCTACGCCCTGACGTTTGTTTTGAGTAGTGCAAGCCTGGCGGCCGAAGGTTGGGCCGTGAGTCCCGGTTTCGAAATATCCGGGCTCAACATTCTTCATCTACTCTTAGTTCCCTTTTTTGTAGCGTCCATGCTCGAGATGGGACTACGTGATCAGCTGCCCGCGGTGCATGCTCGAGAAACCCGCCGTCACGGACGGCTGGTCTCGACTGCGTCTGCATTCGCGCTGATAGTGCTTCTCTGTCTTTCCCTATTTGCCGGTCCGATCTCGTTGCCAATTCTGTTCGGGATCGTCGCACTCGCCGCTTTGCCGCTCAGTACCCTCGCGCTCCGCTCGGCTCTACTGGCCCGGGCAGCCGGTGTTCGCCGCTCGGCCGCCACAACGCTGGCGCCGTTGAGCCTGAACGCCCGAGTCGTGACACTTGTACTTGGTACCTGGCTAGGAGTGCTCGGCGCAGCAGCAGGATTGTCCTCGTCCATTCCTTGGTCGATAGCCAGCGCGGCACTGATCCTTGTGATCTTGTCCACGCGAGATAGCCGGTGGGGTCTATCTCGTCTCGCCCAAGAGTGGGGCCGCACCCAGTGGATCGCCTTTGGTTGTTCTTTCCTCCTAATGAATGGCCTCGCCGCCGTGCTTGCACGCACGCACTGGGATCTAACCATCGTTGGCTTCGTTGGTGGCATTTGCGTTGCAGCTTCATTGGCAGTTGCGTCGTTCAGGCCAGCCCCAATCTGGGAGGCCTGAATGGCCGGCCATCCTCGGCACGATCTCGACGATGCTTTGCTCACACCGCTGCGCTTCTCAGTGATGGCCGCTCTGCGATCAGATGTCGAAATTGACTTCTCTTCCCTACGCGATCTACTCGAAACCGATGACTCAGCCCTGAGCAAAGCGATCAGCACGCTAAAAACCGCAGGCTATCTAATGGTGCGCAAGGGTTACGTGGGCAACCGGCCGCGTACTTGGCTGACTGCGACACCAGCTGGGTCCACGGCCATGCAAATCCATATCGCCGCTCTGCAGGCCATCGCGGCGGGGGTGCCTCCGACGGCGTAAATCAATGCCGCAATCCAAAGACAGTACAAGTACTCTCTTGGATATGCTCTGGCGAATCGAATCTGGAGTCCCCTAAGGGGTTTCGCATTCGGCATTAGAGCGGGAAGTGTCGACCGAGTGACCAGAGAGCCCAATCGTTGTGCGGATACTGCGTGCAGTCGTTCGGTTAGGCGTAGCTCTCCGGGCGCCTTCGGCGTCGGACTTGGTGAGGGTAAGCCTGGCCCCGTGTGCCCTACCCCTAGGCTGTGACTGGGGGACGCGAGCATCCGTTCTTGAAGAATTTCTACGGGCAAGAGCACGGAGCGAATCATGGAATACATCGGAAGTCGCGTCATCAACGCATCGAGGGTGGCGATTGCTAACATTCTCGCCGATATTCGCCGCCTGCCGGAATGGAATCCCGCGATTCTTTCTGTCACAGCGGTCGATCCGGTTGCGCTGATTGGCAAGCCATACCCGATTCGAGCCAAACTACCGGGTTCCCCCACGATCACCTACGAACAGGTATCCAAGGATTACGTTGTCTGGCGTCTGGACGGATTACAAGCGCATGAAACAGGCGCTTGGAAACTCGTTTCGGTTGGCGAACACAAGACTGAGGTTACCCACGCCATCACTCACAGCGGCGCCATCTTTCGCTTGCTTGCCGGCGCCTTTCGGACTGTGCCAGGTCTGAGGCTCGATCGTTTGCAGCGCCGAGCAGAACACGGTCAGGAGCGCACCAGACCGCGAGACTTGAACGATCGTCCCGAAGTTTCGGGTTGATCGTTTCAATCGCCTTCATACGACCAGGCACACTATGCATGTAAGTGCATTCGGCCCCTCAGACGGCCCTCCAGTGCTTCTGTTACACGGCGGTGGAGTAGCAGGGTGGATGTGGACCTCCCTTCGACGAACCCTCGAAGCGACGTACAAAGTAGTCGTTCCCGATCTTCCGGGCCATGGTCACAGTGCCGATGAGCCGTATCAATCACACACCGAGACGGTAGACGCTCTCAGCCAGATACTGGTGCGTGGCAGTTCGAATCCCACGGCAGTCATCGGATTCTCCTTGGGCGCACAGCTCGCCATCGAACTCGCGTCTCAGTACCCCGAACTCGTAGATCGCGTGATGGTAGTCAGCGCCCAGGCAAAAGCGATGCCCTTTGCCGGACTCACCCTTCGCGCACTCGGGGCCGCAGCACCCTTGGCGCGAAATCGCAGGTTCGCCCGACTTCAGGCCCGGGCGCTGTTCGTTCCGGCAGAGTTGATGGAAGAGTACATCGACACGAGTGCCCACATCACTGACCTGCCGCGGGTATTTCGGACAGCGGAATTAGTGGTTTCTCCTACGCTGCCAATGCTGGCTGTTGATAACCATAA
>NZ_PJJK01000044.1:0-7358 GCF_002929785.1 Cryobacterium sp. Y62
TTTCGGGTCATGGTGTTGATCCTTCCACTGCCGGAACCGAATTCCAGCAAGTCAGGTGTCAACTAAACCTTCAGCAGTCCCGATCGTCCAATGCTGCCCGTGCGGCGTCGACGGTCGGAGCGGTGTAGATCGGTTTCACCGCTCGTTTCATCGCATCCCAATCCTTCTTCGAGGACAGCTTGAACGTGTTCCGAATGAGGTGAATGATGCACGTCTGCACCGTCGTCAACGGCCACACGTTCCCGACAACTTCCGGGAGCCCTTTCAACCCGTCACAGACCAGGAAGAACGTGTCGGTGACACCACGGTTCTTGATGTCGGTCAGGACAGACATCCAGAACTTTGCGCCCTCACCGCCGGTGCCGGCCCACAACCCGAGAATGTCTTTATCGCCATCCAAGGTCACGCCGATGGCCGCGTAGATGGGCCGGTTGGCGACCTGCCTGTCTCGGATCTTCACCACGATCGCATCTATGAAGATCGCCGCGTAGACGCCGTTCAAGGGGCGGGACTGCCACGTTTGCATCTCCTCGATCACCTTGTCCGTGATGCGAGAGATCGTCTCTTTCGAGACCTGCGCACCGTAGATCTGGTTGAAGTGCGCGCTGATCTCCCCGGTCGTGAGGCCGCGGGCATACAACGACAGCACAATCTCATCGACCCCGGTCAAACGGCGTTGTCGTTTCGGCACGATCACCGGAGTGAACGTGGCGTCCCGGTCACGAGGCACCTGGATCGTCACCGGCCCCGTCGAGGGACTGATCACCGTTTTGGGCCGGGTCCCGTTGCGCACGTTGGATTCGTCACGCTCGTCCGGCGCACGGTTCTTCTCATGACCGAGATGCTCAGTCATTTCCTCGTTCAGAGCCGTCTCCAGGAACGTTTTCGTGAACTGGCCCAGCAGCCCTTCAGGACCGTCCAGAGCCAGGCCCTGCTCCTTGGCCAGGCGCACCCATTCCTTCGCCGCCAACGCCTCACGGGTGGGCTCATTTTTCGTCTTCTTCGTCACAGCATCAAGTGTCGTCATCACGGCACCTTTCCCGCCAGACCCACGTCCAGCGCGTCAGGCCGGAAACACCGTTTAAGAGACAGTCCCCGTCCTGGCTGTCATGGCGTTTAACGTGACCCGCGCCGCCGCGACGATCGCGGGCAACGGTCTCGCCCGATCGACCACCGCAACGATCCGCCGGAAACTTGTCAGAGTCCCGGCCAGAATCTCGACCTCCGCGCGGCGCATCACCCTGCACCTGCCCGACCACTCGCCCTGGGAGAAACCCTGGACGGTCCTGTTCAACCAGAACTTCCGCCCACGACGACCCGCCCCCACCTGACCGACCAGCCGATATCGGCACCAACAGGAGCACCAGTGGAACACCCGGGCCGCGAGACCCGGACCACACCCACGCCCGAAACTCCGAAATCTCGCCAAACCGAAATCAGGATCCGATCAGAGGCCGACCGGTGGATTCAGGCTTAGTACCGGCGTACCCATAGGTGGCTGTCGCGATGGTGAGCGCCCACCCCTTCGCGATCGCTGACGTGGAAGACATGCGCCCGATCGCCGACTGGATGAATTCCAAGTGCTGCCGGCGGGCATCTGAGAAATCGAGCGATGTCTCGGCAGTCATCGTTGCTCCCTCGCCTCGCTGTGCGATTAGCCTACCGGTCGGTACCAACCCAAAGCCTCCGCGTTAAGCCCAGCGTGGGCTCCCGCGTAGCTCTAGTCCCACCTGCCACCTGCCACCTGCCACCTGCCACGCTGGGGCAATGGGGTGGAAAGAGTTCGCGGCATCCGTAATCGGATCGATTGCGTGGCCGGTCGTCGTGTTGGTCCTGGCAAATTTTCGGACGCAGATTCGTGGCTTGATTGCTCGAATGAAGAGCGTAAAGGGTGCCGGCGTTGAAGCAACGCAGATCTGCTGATTCGGGTTGCTGGTCGGTCCGCTCGTTCGATCATCGTATCGGGCAGGGAGGTTATGGGCGCAGTCCATGCAGGCAAAAGCGCGCGCGGTCCCCGATCACCTCAGACCACTGGCGAATGCTTCGCTCGGCTTCGCGCAGGCCGTCTAAAACTACTTAAAGCGGTTATGTAGGTCATGAGGATGATGCAGTTGCTGCGGTACTGGCCGAGCTGGAGGATTTCGTGGTCGGGTGTTTGCGTCGCCGCCCAAGACCCCACCCGACCGGTAGCCCGACGTTGAGAACGTGACGAAACGACAGCACGCATCCGGTCCGGACGATGTCCGTTGTCCGGGGAGGGTTAGGCCTCGGCGCCACGAGTGGCCTACCCTGGTATCAGTGGCATGCCCCGAAGGCCAATTCATACCGACGGATGTCGGCGGGCACCGCTATCGAGTAAGGGAGCTTACCGTGGCATACAACGTCGCACAGAAACTCATCGCAACACACCTGGTCTCCGGGGAGATGGTGCCGGGGACCGAAATCGGCCTGCACATCGACCAGACCCTCACCCAGGATGCGACCGGTACCCTGGTCATGCTGGAGTTGGAGGCGTTAGGACTGGATCGCGCTCGCACGGAGGTTTCCGTGCAGTACGTCGACCACAATCTGTTGCAGGCCGACAGCAAGAACGCGGAGGACCATGACTTTCTCCGCTCCGCCTGCCAACGGTTCGGCCTGTGGTTTTCGAAGGCCGGCAACGGGGTGTCACACCCTACGCACATGCAGCGCTTCGGTATCCCCGGCAAGACGATGGTCGGCTCCGACAGCCACACCCCAGCGGCCGGCTCGCTCGGGATGCTGGCCATCGGCGTCGGCGGCACCGAGGTAGCCCTGGCCATAGCCGGCGAGCCCTTGTACATCAGGATGCCCGAAATCTGGGGAGTGAAACTCACCGGACAACTGCCGCCGTGGACCAGCGCCAAAGACGTCATCCTCGAGATGCTGCGCCGGCACGGCGTCAAGGGCGGCGTCAATCGGATCGTCGAGTACTACGGCCCTGGCCTCGCAACTCTGACCGCGATGGATCGACACGTGATCGCCAATATGGGCGCCGAACTGGGCGCGACCACCACCGTTTTCCCGGCCGATGATCAAGTGCGGACCTTCCTGCGCGCCGAACAACGCGAGCAGGATTTCACCGAACTGCTCGCGGACGAAGATGCAGCCTACGACGTGACCGAGGAGATTGACCTGGCTTCGATCGTACCGTTGATCGCGCTTCCCAGCTCGCCCGGCAACGTCGTGCCGGTACGCGAAGTGGCGGGGCGCCCAGTGGAACAGGTCGTGATCGGGTCCTCCGCGAATCCCGGCCTGCGCGACTTCGCGATCGTTGCCGCGATCACGAAGGGACGCCAGTCTTTCCCCGGCCTGTCCCTCGACGTCAATCCCAGCTCCCGGCAGATTCTGCAGGATCTCACCCTCATGGGGGCCACCCTGGATCTGATCGGAACGGGCGCCCGGCTGCATCAGTCCGGCTGCATGGGCTGCATCGGCATGGGCCAAGCCCCGGCCAATGGCAGCATCAGCCTGCGCACGATGCCGCGCAACTTTCCCGGTCGCTCAGGCACCCAAGAAGACTCGGTTTACCTGTGTTCGCCGGAGACGGGAGCCGCCGCCGCGCTGACGGGACAGATCACCGACCCGCGGGACCTGCCCGAGCTCTTCGGCTTGGAATATCCCCAGATCGCACTTCCGGCGGTGTCGAGCGTGAACCTGACGATGCTCGAGAAGCCCTTACCGCCGGAGAAATCCATAGGGGTGCATCTAGTCAAGGGTGAAAACATCTCCTCGCTGCCGGTCTTCGGACCACTCGCCGAGCACATCGAGGCACCCGTCGCCCTGATCGTGGGCGATGACATCTCGACCGATGAAATCCTGCCGGCCGGTGCGCGCGTGCTCCCTTTCCGCAGCAACGTCCCCAAGCTCGCCGAGTTCACCTTCGACCAAGTCGACCCGACCTACCCGACTCGCGCTGCCCTCACCCGAGATACGACCGGCCACATGATCGTCGCGGGGGCCAATTATGGGCAGGGTTCCTCTAGAGAGCACGCCGCGATCACCCCGCGCTTCCTCGGACTGCGGGTGGTGCTGGCAGTCTCGTTCGCACGCATCCACTGGCAGAACCTCGCCAACTTCGGCGCGCTGGCGCTCCAGTTCGCGGATCCGGCCGATCACGATCGCATCGCGCAGGATGATGTGCTCGTGCTCGACGGGATCCGGGAGGCTCTCTCGAACGGAACGGAGATCCTCGTGCGCAACACAACCCGTGATGAGGTCTACTCTGTCCGCCACGAACTTTCGAACCGGCAGATCGAAATGCTCCTCGTCGGTGGCCTCATCCCGTGGCTGCGCAACCGGAGCGCGCGCGGAGCCGCCACTCCTGTATAAACCAAATAGGCCCGCGCTGTTTCATTTCGCGGCGAAATTTCGTTCTGTGACGCTCACCGTCCCGTCGCACACGTGACGGTGAGCTCCAGACGAGCCACGAGAGCGTGTTCGTCGCCGGTAGCACGCAGCCTGCCCTCTCCGGTGAAGCCGCTGGAACACCCTTCGCCATTTAAACGACCTTCAACTCAATCGCGGCACTATGCACTCGGACCGGGTAAGAAACGGAGACCTACCAGTATGAGATGCTCGAGAATCAGTGGTCTCCACGCGCTGGCAGCGTAGCCGACTCCGAACTGAGAACGGGCGCACCGACCGGCCACGCGCGGCAATCACCTCACCGTTGACACGCGCGCAGCGGTAGCGGAGCATGAGGGAAATGAAAGTTGAGACCGACATGCACAAGAAGTCGCTCACCGCACTCGTGCGCCACCATCTCAATCACGCACGGGACGCATCCAGTGGTCGCAGCGCGGAGACCGTGTACGGCGGCCACGCGCACGTCCTCCGACAAACGCTGATTGCTCTCCGTGCCGGACAACGCCTCAAAGAACACGACAACCTGGCTGAAGCGACCGTGCAGGTCCTCGAGGGGCGGGTCGTCCTCACCGCAGGTGGCGCATCGTGGTCTGGATGGCGCGGGGACCTGATCACGATGCCGCCGGGCCGTAACTCGCTGGAGGCTATCGAGGACGCGGTCATCCTGCTCACCGTAGCCAAGCTCATCGCTCCGGCGGCGTCCTGAGCCGATTGCACTCGGCCGGCCGACGGCAGATAGGACCGTCGACGGGACGGCCCCAGGGACTAAACATCGTGCTCGACGCCGTTGTGCCGGGATTCGCCCGAAATGTGATCGAACCGCACAACCCCCGCCCAACGGATGCTGGCGGAACTTCAGCAGAGCCAGCCCGACACTTTCGGCGTGAGCTACATCGAACGAAGCCCGAAGTTCTGGCGGGTGCGCTTCAGCCGCGCCTAACCCTCAGCACGATCGCGAGGTGTCCTGATCTCCGCAATGTGGCGACACGGCCCCAGCTACAAAGCGTGCAGACCCTGTGAACACGGGCGGATAAACACGTGGTTGCTGAGCAACAAGAGCACGCTCGGGTTCACAGTTGCGTCCTGTCGTTGCCGACCGGCGCCCGAGCGATTAAAGCAGTTAGCATGTTATGGGAGGACAGCGGTGGTCGTCTACGAGCGCGAATCTTCGTAACAGTGCAAACCGTACGTTTCCTTGAACCCAATCTATTTATGGAAAGTGAATCATTCCCCGGTCAAGATCACGCACTACCACCGAGGGAAAGGAAAGAGTAATGAGCACAGCCACGATCGACAACAAGCCCATCATCCCCGAAGAAATCAAGTCATTCACCGCCACGATCATTGTGCGCCGGTTCAACCCGGAGGCTGACGAAGAGCCGCACTGGCAGGACTTCGACGTGCAGCTCTACCCCTCCGACCGCCTGCTCGACGCGCTGCACAAGATCAAGTGGGAACAGGATGGCTCGTTGACCTTCCGTCGTTCCTGCGCGCACGGCGTCTGCGGCTCGGATGCCATGCGCATCAACGGCCGTAACCGTCTCGCCTGCAAGACGCTCATGAAGGACCTCGACGTCACGAAGCCCATCTACGTGGAGGCAATCAAGGGCCTGCCGCTGGAGAAGGACCTCATCGTGAACATGGAGCCGTTCTTCGACTCCTTCAAGGAAATACAGCCGTTTATGATGAACAACGGTAAGCCGGAAAAGGGCAAGGAGCGCATTCAGACGGTCGCCCAGCGCGCCCGCTTTGACGACTCCACAAAGTGCATTCTATGTGCCGCCTGCACTACCGCCTGCCCGGTGTTCTGGACCGACGGTCAGTACTTCGGTCCGGCCGCGATCGTTGCAGCACACCGCTTCATCTTCGACTCACGCGACGATGGCGCCCAAGTGCGCCTCGACATTCTCAACGACAAAGAAGGCGTGTGGCGTTGCCGCACGACCTTCAACTGCACGGATGCCTGCCCCCGCGGAATTCAGGTGACCCAAGCCATCGCCGAGGTCAAACAAGCCATCCTGACCGGCAAGGTGTAAGCACAAGTAAACCGGCGGCGCCGCATCGGGTCACGGTGCTGGCGGCTGGTCTAAGACTGAGCGGATTTGTTGATCCGTTCGTCTAGTGTGTGGTGTCCTCGGCTACGCGGTCATCTGCTGCGCGCTTCAGCTCCTCGCGCAGCTCCTGAAAGTAAGAGACTTCCTTCTCAATACTCGCGGCCTCGCGCGGTGAATATCCGGCGGCCTCCAACTCATCCCAGATTTCCGAATAGGCACGGGCATACTCGACTACAGCTGCGTAAAAAGCAGCTCTACGCGGCTCGTTCCGCTCCACGACCTCCTTGTTATCGAGGTTCCTGGCGCAAAAGTAGTTCCGGTAATCAAGTGTGCGTTTAGGCGGGGAAACTGGCTCGCACAGCTCACGAATCACTTCCGCAGCTGTCTCTAACGTCGAGCGGTTGCCCTTCAATCGATCCTTCACCACGTCAGCCCATCCTTCGCGAAGTCAATCATTCAAACCTACTCCAGCAGGCTGGCTGAGTCGGAGGCCACCCAATGTTCCAGCACGCGCAATGGAACAGACCACTGCGACAGCTGGCCCAGCTCAACAATTGGCCGCCACACCCAGGGTACTCACCGAACAACCCGCAAGAGCTTTAATCAATTCTTCGAAGGGCTGAGTCCCAAGCCGGAGCGGGAGCGAAGTATTTACAACCCCGAGTACGAGTGCAGGCCCCTGGAAAACACGTTCACGACGCCGAAGTTGAACATGACGGCGGCGAAACCGATGATTGCCAGCCAGTCCAACCAGAGGTCTAAGTAGTAATGGAACGAAAACATCCGCTAAGGGTGGGGTCGTTCAGTCTTGGCTATCCGGATCGCGCAGCGGCGGGATTAGGCCTTTTGAACGGTGATGGTCCAAGCGGCGTCGCCGACGCGGTCGAAATTGGTGACCGGGTAGCCTTCCTCCGCGGC
>NZ_PJJK01000045.1:0-7471 GCF_002929785.1 Cryobacterium sp. Y62
CGAACCTCTGTTGGGTGTTTCTTGGGCATATCCGAATCCTTTCACCAGAAAGAAAGCGGCAGGAAATCAGGGACGGTTCAAACATCGCTCCGCCTATTAGAACGTTCAGCAATGCACCACACGGGCGCAGTCCGCTATACGCGCTCGGATGTTCTCGCAGAGCGCTGGGTCACTCGGTGCTTCATACCGGCTTATATTTCTTTGGCCGGCTTCTCGATGGACGTGGTAAAAAATGCCGTCAGCCGCGAAGTAGGTCCTGGACAAATATCGATATGGATCGAATACGTGTAGCGCAGTGGTCGCCCCGGCGAGCATCGCCACAGCGCGTTTACATTCCCCATACGAGGCTCCGTGGCCTCGACATTGACTTGACCTAGGGGGGGGTTGTGTTGATACGTTTAAAAAGAGACAAAGGTCATCTCGAGCCAATAAACTAATGGGGATTCAAATGAAAAAGCGTCTTTCTGTATCCGTTTCCGCTCTATCTATCGCGGGTTTGCTTTGTCTTGGCGCATCGCCCGCCTTCGCCGATAGCCCCTCTTACGACCAACCTATGCCACAGGAATTACTTCCCACCTCAAATAACACCTCGATCCAGGTCAATGGGTCATCCAGCAAGGAGGACGATTCCTCGACAAATGCAACAGTAGTGATGGATGGCACGCTGAGCGGGTACTCGCAGGAAAACATAACGCCCCCTGGCGGTATCGCAAACGACATTACGACTGGATTTGCAAGCAACGTAGACTTTGGCGGCTCGTTGATAACCGCTGCCGTTCTCAATGGACAGTCGTACGGGATCTGGCACGGGACCAGCCCCTGGACAGCGACGTCGATTAAGTTGACTGATACGTTTTGGTCCACCGGCGTAGGCGTAACGGCAAGCTACCCCGGTGCAAACGTCAGCATTACCGGCCAGTCCGTCACGATAAATAATACCGTGAGCAACACGCGAGAAAATCGTCACTACTACTCGAATCTAACGTTTAGCGGGACGCTGTTCACAGTGAATCAAGAAGCAAATACAAGCTTCCAGTTTGGATCATCCTTTTTCAATGACTACGTTGACTAGGGATGAGTGAACGCACCATTCAGAGAGGGCGGGTCTTCGGACTCGCCCTCCTGCTTTCCCTTACGCTGATCTGCTTGTCTGGCTGCGCGTCACCTCCGCAAAAGCTAAGCATGCTCGAGAAAACGTGTAAAACCGTGTCGCCTTACGTGGGAGCATTAAGTGATCCATCCCGCGTCGGCGC
This sequence comes from Cryobacterium sp. Y62, assembly GCF_002929785.1. Classification (NCBI taxonomy): domain Bacteria; kingdom Bacillati; phylum Actinomycetota; class Actinomycetes; order Micrococcales; family Microbacteriaceae; genus Cryobacterium; species Cryobacterium sp. Y62. Next base: position 1,254 of record NZ_PJJK01000045.1, read on the forward strand.
TGTCGGTACTTTCGGCGACGTGCCTGGTTTCGAAGGCAATTTTTCCTTGTATGAGTCAGCGTGGAACACGCTGATTGTTAGCGCGACATCCTCTGGAAGAGAACAACTCAATTCACTTGGGCTGACCTCACAGTTTGAATTGAACCTGAACGAGTCCCGCGCCGTCGAAGGCGACCAACTGTCGCGGCTAACGAACCGTGCGCTAAGCGTCCGCGCGCTCGCTGCACTTGATTCTAAGCTCCCCATCTCCGATTCAACCTTCTTTGAATGGTTCGAGAGCGATCGCTATACGGAACTCGATAGTGCGGGCGAGAGCATCGATATGACTCCCGTCGTTGCGGAGGCTTACGCTGAGGCCGAACACGAACTTCCAAAAGCGGTAATCGAGTCGGCACGCGCGCGGACATTGCACTTGGATGAGTCAGACCCTTCCGACGAGGTGATACTTCGAGACGGAATTCCTCTCCTGTATGTAGCTTCCCTGGGTGACCGGCTGAGCGGCGCCGCGAATCACAAATTTGCAGAGATTTACGAACAATGGAACACCACTGCACTTAGTTTGGGCTCGGGCATAGTTGGACTGCGGTCCTTGTACTACCTGCACTTATCAGCCGAACTGCTTGGACTCACAAGCGCTGCCGTGCCCCAAACCTTTCTATCAGGACTAGCCATTGACGTCAGTGCTTCCGGGAACTTGTCTAAAACCGGCACGAGCTACGAACCACAAGCTCACTTCTACGCGATCAAATTAGGATTGATACCGGCTGAATCGGCACACTATTTTGCCCAGCGTCAGCTTATTCCAGGGGGGTGGTTAGATGTTGTTTCACAGCCGACCCTCGCGTCGACGTTTCATGCAGCGATCATTTTTGCGGCGTGCGGAGGGGAAATGGGACTGTCCGATGCTCAGACTGAGGCCTGGACAGAGCAAGTAAAGAGCACCCACGGTACGACGAAGGGAGCGGCCCAACTTTGCGTAGTTGAAGCTGCCAACGCTGCTCGTTCTTTGCAGGAAATAGAAAGCATCTGCAACGGCATGTTAGAAGACCTTGCTGTCGAAATGCGAGCCGAGACCCAGAGTATTCTTGCTGTGGCTGCCGGCGAATATTCAAGGACGGATACTGATCTGTCAGTATTTGAGGACTACAGCACAGGCTCTGATTTTGGCTTCCTCCAAGAGTCGGACGGGCCGGACATCGTAGCGACAGCTATAGCTCACACTTTCACGGGCGCGAACCAGGACGAGCGTGCCGAAAGTCTGCAGACATTCTCCACTGGCGATCTTTGGGCGATCAACGCAGGCGATGAGCACTCAAACCTGCTGGCAATGATGTTCGCAACGGTCTTGTCCTTGGAGGGCAAGCAAACGGGCAGGCTGGCCATCGCCTTCTAGCCCGAAGTTACGTGGTCTGTCGACATGTTTATTTAGCTTGATCTCGGTTTTTGGTTGGGGTTGATCTGTTGTTTTGGCTACTTCAGCGTGGTGGGGATGGGTTGGCCGATGAGGTCGAAAGCGCGGCGCCGGATCGGGGTCGGTGTGGCGACCAGCTCAAAGCCGATGTTGGCGTCGTGGCAGCTGATGTGCATGCGGTTGCGGGTGAGGTCGCGAGGTGGCGGAGCAGACTGGTGAATCGCTGCGCGGGCTCGCCGCTGCCGGTGGTTCGAGTCGACGCCTTCGCGTGAACGGTCGTGGAGCACAGCGCTGGAGCGACGGGATCGGTGAGGGTGGACCAGTTTTCGCCGGTGAAGGTCAGCGACTCCCAGGCCCGGCGAAGGTGCCAGACGAGGTGGGCGGCGAGCATGTAGAGAAGTACGTGGACGTGCACTCGATTTTCGGTCCAGTGATGGATGGGACGCAGGTCCAGATCGATGCTCTTCCGACTGCAGAAGTCTCGCTCTACTCGGGCGAGAATGCGGGCCGAAGTAATCACGCCGCGGTCCCCGACCATGTCTGTGACCCCGAATGTTCTCTTCATCTCGATCGCAATCTGTTCGAACGCGGTCGGGTCTGCGGACTTGTCCAGCACCACCCGAATCGCGATCGGACGCCCGGTCCGATCGATGAGCAGGCCGTATTCAATGCGGAGGACCCTTCTTCTCATCCCGGAAGTACCCGCGCGCCGCGGGCTCGCAATGTTCCCCGTTCACCCGCGACGACGACAAGTTAAACAGCGCCAACCGGTCCGGGTCCGCCTCCAAGGTCAGGTGTTTTCGGGCGAGTTTCTTCTCCAGTGCTTGTTGCCGGCTGGCGCCAGTCCATCGCCGTGTAGACCTTGTCGGTGCTGACCTGACCGGGGCAAAAGTCTTCGGCGAGGGTGGTGTCTGCCCACCACCGGGTCGTGGCGAGTTTGGACCGAGGCTGGCAGACTCGAGCGACGATCAACGCCAGGACGATGTCCCGTGCTCGGCAATTCGGGCCGAGCATCGCGGGCGACCCGAGCTCTTTCGCCTGCGCGGCAACGGCCGCGGCATGGCCATGCGGGAGGGACCGGGTGATTTCTAGGCCGTTCCCAGCCACGACGAGGGCCTTGCTCGCCAGCGATGCTTTGAGGACCTCGATGGCGCTTTCCGGCGGCGCGGCCAAGGTCGCCAGCGTCGTGTGTTTGACCGGTGCGCCCTCGCGGTAGGAACGGCGCAAGAAAACCGATTCGTAGACGCGTTCCTCCCCAATCGTCGTCCGGGTCTTACTGCGCACTTTGTCCATATGCATCGCCGTCGATGACTTCGTCATGCCCTATTTTACCGCGATTCCTGACGTCTAATCATTAATCAGCCAGGAGTTTAGTGGCTGCAAATGCACAGGCGAAAGAGCTCTACTCCCTGTAACGACAGGGAGGCCGGGGCTCAGGACACTCGTAACTTCGGTCTCGTGCCTCTTACTACCTCAGTGCTATGCGTTCAAAGTCTGTTCGCGGAAAGCGAGATAGCCTGCTCCGGCGACGACCGCAGCGAGCATGACCCCAGCGGCTGCTACAGGCACAATCGTCAACCCCAAGGCCAAGAAAGCAAAATCGACAAGCAGAGTCGAGGCTGCAATTCCCGATGCAAACGATGCACGACGCCTTTGCTCGCCGACATTCAGGCTCTTGGCAGCAAATAGCGCCAGGAGTCCTCCTGAGACCGCCACTACCCAGAAAATTAGCCCGTAGGAAGCCCACCGGATAAAGAATCCGAAGTAGGCAGAAAAATCCGATGCCTGAAGAGGCATCGTCGCGATTAGAAGTCCGCTGGCAATGGTCAGGCTAAGGAAAAGACAGACTATAAGCAACCATATGACGGCTGGTTTCGTTGCATTATTCCCCGCGACGGTTTGAATTACCATTAATGAAGGCTACCCAATCCCTGGCTATCCCGCCAACCGTACCGTGGAGAAGTTAGGTTCCGAGATGCGAAAAAATGGGCGCGTTACCTGCACAAGGCATCACCAGCGGATGTCGACCGAGGTCGGCTCAATGACGCTTTGGCCGCTTTTCGAGACTTCCGCAACAGGGTGGCGCACCACGAAAACATCCTCGATGACTCGGAAAGCGTACGGCGCCGAACAGTCTTCGAGGATGTTTGCTCTCGAGCGACGCGCTGGCCCACGTCTCGGTCAACAGCGACGTGGCCACGATTCTGGTCCAACGACCTTTGGTGACGCGTAGATCATGGGACTGTCTGACGAGTGATTCCCAGAATCTGACTGTGCACGTCGTGCTGTCGCGCACGGTTCTCTTCCGGCCGCCGCTGTGAAGGAGACAAACGCGAGGCGCATCGTTGACGAATGGACGACTACGCACCAAGTGAAGTTCGTGCGCCCGGTTTCGCACGCTCCAGCGGTTCCGCGGAGATAGACGGCCAGGATAAGGCTCGAGCGGAGTCCATCCCGGACGGCTCTGGAACGATCAACATGAGTACTCGTGGGTTCCGGCCTGGGCTGGGCCCTGGATGCGATGGACGTTGGACTCATCTCCTTCGTCCTTGCCCAGTTGGCGGTGCAATGGAATACCACAGACGCGGAACTGTCCTGGATCGCATCAGCCGGGTTCATCGGCATGGCCATTGGCGCCGTCCTCGGCGGCTTGCTGGCCGACCGCATCGGTCGACGTCAGGTTTTCGCGCTCACCTTGCTCGTCTACGGACTCGCGACGGGAGCGTCGGCATTACCCGGGTTCGTGGCCATACTCATTGCCTGGCGATTCGTCGTGGGGTTCGGTCTCGGTGGTGAGCTTCCGGTCGCCTCGACGCTCGTGAGCGAGTTCGCGCCGCCACGAATTCGTGGCCGAATCATCGTCTTCCTCGAATCGTTCTGGGCCATCGGCTGGACCCTTTCCGCCGTGATCGGGTTTCTCGTTGTACCGTCTTCAACCGACGGTTGGCGCTGGGCGCTGGCTATTGGAGCGGCTCCGTCCGTGTACGCGGTGGTCGTGCGGCTGCGGCTGCCGGAGTCGGTTCGCTACCTCGAGTCGCGTGGCCGTTCCCAGGACGCGGAGTCGACCGTTCGACGCTTCGAAAAGTCCGCCGGAGTCACCGCTACACCCGATGATTTGGCACTGCCTGCGGCGATGAGTCCAGGACCGACCATTCCCGCGGCCAAAACGCGCCTCATCGCGCTGTGGTCGCCTGGCCTGCGTCGCCGAACCGGTGCGTTATGGCTGGTTTGGTTCTGCGTGAACTTCTCCTACTACGGCGCCTTTATCTGGCTTCCGACCATCCTGGTCGCGTCGGGATTCTCCCTTGTTCGCTCCTTCGCGTACACGTTCATCATCACCGTGGCTCAACTGCCGGGATACGCTGCCTCGGCGTACCTGATCGAACGGTGGGGGCGGCGCCGGACTCTCGCCGTGTTCCTCATCGGCTCGGCACTCTCGGCGGCGCTTTTCGGCGGCGCCGGAGACGCCACCCGGGTGATCGGTGCCGGCATGCTGCTTTCTTTCTTCAACCTCGGCGCATGGGGAGCGCTGTATACCGTTCCCCCGAGCTCTACCCCACACGCATCCGAGCCACCGGGGCCGGATGGGCGGCCGGCATCGGACGGATCGCCGCAATCCTGGCGCCGCTGGCCGTGCCGATGCTGCGCGAGACGGGCGGGACCGGCCTCCTGTTCGCGGTATTTGCCCTGTTCTTCGTGGTTGCGGCCCTCGGCGCTTTCGGACTCCCCGAGAAACAGGGCGAAGCCCTCGAGGACTGAAACAGTATCGACGCCAGCCAGGCGCCCACATCGGGCGCTGTCACAAGCGTGATCCAGAACTGGCGTGACTTACAGTGTCAGAAGAGTTATAGACGTTGTCGTAGAAATCCCCATTTGGAGCGGACCGCGGAGCATCCGCAGCAGCCTGAACGCATACATTGCCCTGACGAAACCTCGGTCAATTGAGTCGCTTCTTCTGATTACCATTCCGACGATGTCCTCGCTGAGAACAGTGTTCCGAGCCTTAGGCTCGTGCTCGCGACGCTCGTGGGCGAGGCGTCGAGCGCAACTGTTACATCGACCGCGGCATCGACCGGGTGATGCTCCGCGCTCAGGGGCGCCCCCTAGCCACGGGCGAGCTGACCGATCGGTAGGCGCTCGTCTTCGCGTGGGCGCTCGGCATCTGTCGGCTATGGCTGCTTGACTATCACCATGAACACCGCAGCATTTTCTTCCGATGGATACAACGCCGATTTTCTCCAGATCTCTCTGCCGCTCCCGGCCTCTCCTGCAGGAACCCTAGTTCGCGACCTGCCGTATACACATTTCAGTGTGCTCCTCGACCCTGCGCGGCGCCTCGCGATCGCGACCGCGACCGGTGTCAATATCGACGGAGATCACCTCGTTACCGTTGAGCGAGGTGACGACTGGCACTTCGACTCGCGTATCCCGCTTTATGAACAGGCCGGGGAAGCCGTCTACGCCAGAAACGACCTCGACCGCGGGCACCTCGTCCGGCGCCAGGACCCAGTCTGGGGCGACACAATGACAGCCCGGCGAGCGAATTACGACACCTTCGCCTACACCAACGCCGCCCCGTAAGCCGGAGCCTTTAACCAATCGAAACAACTCTGGCTCGGCCTCGAAGACCACATCCTCACCTACACACGCACCAACGGTAACCGCATCAGCGTCTTCACCGCCCCCGTGCTCTCAGCCCAGGACCCGACCTACCACGGCGTCAAGATGAACCGTCCCTGATTTCCTGCCGCTTTCTTTCTGGTGAAAGGATTCGGATATGCCCAAGAAACACCCAACAGAGGTTCGC
>NZ_PJJK01000046.1:0-8002 GCF_002929785.1 Cryobacterium sp. Y62
ATCGTCCATCCCTACAGCCTGCCCGGTCGAGCTACGTTCTGTCATTACGGTGTTCGTCAAGGGAACTCCTTCCCCGCCTTCTACGACACTATTCGAGACGATCCCGGTGCCTCATACAAGGTTGACAGGGAGGGGAACCTCCATCCCGAAATCCCGTGACGGATACGTCGAAGCCCTCCGCGTGTTGCGCACCGTACAACAGTGCGGTCAAAGCTCACTCCATCGCTCGAACCCAGATCCGCAGCATTTTGGTCACGGCACCCAACGAATTACGGGAAAAATACCGTGGCCATGCCCTTGCTTGAGTATTTGAGGCTCTGAGCCCCACTGGTCGTGCGGAAGAGCACCGGCGGTGGTGTGGCTCAGCACCACTGGTGCTCCCCGTCACGGATTACGCGGTCGCGAGGGCGGTTTGTTCTCTCATGTTGTAGGTGCCGGTGTCGACCCAGGTGGTGTTGTGGATGATGCGGTCCATGATCGTGTCGGCGTGAACACCGGAGCCAAGGCGCTGGTGCCAGTCCTTCTGCTGGTACTGGGTGCAGAACACCGTTGAGGTCTCCCCGTAGCGGTGTTCCATCAGCTCCAGGAGCATGCCGCGCATCGATTCCGTCGGGCGATCGAGCAGCCACTCATCAATGACGAGCAGAGTGAAGGATGCGTATTTGCGCAGGAATTTCCCGGCGCCGCCAGGGGTGTCTTGGGCGGCGACCCAGGCTTCCTCGAGGTCGGGCATGCGGACATAGTAGGCGCGGATGCGATGTTCACAGGCGCGTTTGGCGATCGCGCAGCCCAGATACGATTTCCCCGACCCGGTGAACCCCTGAAAGACGACGTTCTGCTGCCGGGTCACGAACGAGCACGTGCCGAGCTGGGTCAGCAGCTGCCGGTTCAGGCCGCGCTCGTCGAGCAGGTCGATGCGGCGCAGATCCGCATTGGGATAACGCAGCCCCGCCCGCCGGATCAGCCTGGCGACCTTGGAGTGTGTGAAGGTGGAGTAGGCGTCATCGACGACCAATCGGACCCGCTCTTCAAACGACAAGCTGATGCTGAGGGTTTCGTCTTGGGTGTCGATCGCCTCGAGCAGCTCGCCCGCGTTCATCTCCCGCAGCTTGCGTTTGGTCTCGGTATCGAGCCGGCTCATCGGACTCCTCCGGCGTAGTAGGCGCTGCCTCTCACGTATCCACCATCGTCAGCTTCCGGCTTGTCGGGGACGTGGCCGGTTTTATCTTGCCCGGTATCCAGGATCGGCCGCAGGTGCGCATACCGCGGAGAGCGGATCGGCCCCTGCAATGCCAGCGCGCAGGCGGCCTCGACCCGGGTCGGAGAGAACCGGCGAGACAGTCGAAGCACCGCCAAGGCGGGGTCGTAGCCGGCTTCCTCGATCGAGGCGGCTTCGAAGATCTTCCCGATCACCGTCACGGCCGATGGTCCCATCCGCGCCGCCCATTCCTCGATCCGGTCCCGGTCCCAGGCTTGGAAGCTGCGCCCTTCGGGCAGGTCCGCATCGTTGGTCTGATACTGGTTCGTGGTGCTTATCGGCAGCAGCAAGTGGCAGGTCACACGCTCGTCGTTCCGATAGACCTCCAGCATCGTGTCCGTGATGCGCAGGTCAACGTAGCCGGCGATGTGGCTGAAGGGAACGGAGTAGAAGTTCTTCGCCCAGACCACGTGTGCGTTCTTATTCACCGTGCGTTTGTAGGACCACGTGCTGATCTCGAACGGGGCCGCCGGCAGCGGTTGCATCAGCGGCTTCTCCTCGGTCGTGAAGACGCTCAGCCTGGACCCGTCCCGTTTCTGGAACGGCTGCCGGTTGTAAGCATCGATCTGCTCACCGATCCGGACCCGCAACTGCGGCAGGGACGTGAACTGCTCCTGTCTGAGCCCGGCGATGACCCAGGTCGCGACATGAGAGACCGTGTTCTCGACGCTGGCTTTGTCACGGTTATCCCGAACTCGGGATAACAAGGACTATCCCGAGGATTCTGTTATCCCGAGTATCGGCCGCGATGCCGTTGCGGTCGCGGCCTGAGCGCCTACTTCCGCGGGATAATTACTTCAGCCCAGCGAGCTGTAGCATGAGGTCGTCGCCTCCCGTCCAGAGCCGCGCGAGGTCGGGTGTTGCGCTGCCTGCTTTCTGGATTGCTTCGCGGACCATCCGGTTATCGGCCGACGCGTAGACGCTCGTGGTCGCGATATTCGCGTGACCGAGGAACTCCTTGATGTGGGGAAGCGGAACTCCGGCGCGCAGCATCTGCATGGCGCGGGCGTGCCGAAGCTGGTGGGCATGGATCTTCTCCGGGAGCTCCGAACACTGTTGTCGTGCTGCGGTGGCGTGTTTGTTGAGCAGGTAGGAAATATTGTCCTGGCTCATCTGGTGGCGGCGACCTGCCCGGACAGTGAAGAACAGCTTGCCTGCGGTGTCCGTGGTGCTGGGGTGGAACTCGCTCAGGTATTGATCGAGATGCCGTGCGGTTTTGTCCATCAGGGGAACGGTTCTGCTTTTGCGTCCTTTGCCCGTGAGCGTCACCCGGGCGGCGCCGGTCGTGGTGTCGATATCCGCAGGGGTCAGGTCCAAGATTTCCTGGATCCGTGCGGCTGCGTCGAAGGTGAGCAGGATGAGGGTCGTGTCCCGGCGGCCGCGGCTGGTGTCCTGACCGGGGGCGCGGATGAGCGCGTCGACGGCGGGCATGCTCAGCCCGTCCGGTGCTCGCGTTGGTGTTCGGGCGGGTTTGATCTGGGTGACTTCGAGCCAGATCGATACCAGAGCGGGATCCTCGCCAGCGCAATACGACAGGAACGACTTGATTGCCGCCAGGCGCTGATTCGCGGATGAGGCACCAAGATGCTGGCTGTCGAGCAGCCAGGTGAGAAAGGCGGTGATGGTGGAGCGGTTGATTACCTCGAAGCTGACCTCGGCCAGGGCGAGGTGCTGCGACTGGCGAAGATAGTCGAGCAGTGCGTTCAAGGCGGTTTTGTAGGAGCGGATCGTGTGGGGGCTGAGCTGGCGCGACCGGGGCAGGTGGATGGTCAGCCAAGAACGGACCAGGCCGAAGAACTCATCGGAGACCATCGGATGCCTCCAAAAGAGCAGATTCGATACTGGTGTTGGCGATCCGGCGCAGGTCGACGTGGAAGTCCGCGGCGAGGTGAAAGTAGTACCAGGTGTCCTCCGTGTTGGCGTGCCCGAGGTGCGGGCTCAGGTAAGCGACCAACGCTTCCGGATCTTTTCCGGCGAGCATCCACCGGTTGATGTTTTCGATGACGTGGGCGTGGCGGAGGTCGTAAACGCGCGGCGGAGAACCGGCGCTGGACACGATGTGCGGGGCGGCGGCCAACAGCTGCTGGAACCAATAGTCGATCGTGCACTGGCTGTAGCAGTTTCCGTAACGGTTCGGGAAGAACGGCATCCGATCCGGATGGTGGGCGCTGATCGTCGCGTCATAGGTTCGGCAATATTCGTGCAGGTCCGACGACATATAGACGATGCGGTCCTTGTGCCCTTTGGACTGCCGAATACTGACGGTGCCGCGAACCAGGTCAACGTCGTTGCAGCGCAACGTCCGAGCTTAGCTCGGCCGAAGTCCCAGGCAGTAGATCATGCGGAAGATCACCGGGATAATCACTTCCCGCCTGCCGCCATAACCGGTGGTTTGGAGGTTGTCGGCGGCGTTGAAGAGAGACCGCAACTGCGCGTGGGAGTAGATGTGCGGGCGGTAGCGGATTTGTTTGCCAGGGATCCCCGACGGAATGACGAAGGCGGCCAGACCGAGGACGCCCATGTGTTTGGCCAGTTGCCGGATCGGGGTGATCCGCCGCATCTGCCCGTTGACGTGCTCAGCAGGCCGGGCGACAGCCCAGGCCATCTCCTTCGTCAGCGTCACCTCGCCCGGGTAAGTTTCAGCACACATCTTGTCGAAGCGGCGCAGGTGCGACTCGGAGTTCACGTAGGGCAACCCGATCGCGTGCTTGACCTCGAGCAGCGACTGCAGCGGAGCGGCGAGGCCGCTGACAAAGCCGCTCACGACCGTGTTCCTTTCGGCTCGATGCCGACGAAGTCGAGACAACACGCCCGCATGTGGATTTCATCGGCGGACAGATAGTGTTTCGCTGACGTGATACTCCGGTGCCCGAGCGCGCCGGAGATTACCGGCAGTGGTGTGCCGTCTGCCAGCAGCCGGGTAGCGAACGTGGCCCGCAATACCCGGAAGCCGCGGCCCGTGCCGTTCTGGGTGATGATGCCGGAGCGGGCAAAGGCCCGCGAGGCCACCCAATACAAGCTGTCGGCCGGGGTCAAGCCAACATAAGGGGCCTGGGAGCGCAGGAACACGTGGTCATCCTCTCCACCAGCGGGTCTGCCGTGCAGCAGGTAATCCGCGATCGCCTCACCGACCTCGGCTAGCAACGGCAACGTCACCAACGCCCCTGTTTTGTGCTGGGTCAGAGTGATCTGAGCGTGCGGCCAATCGATATCGCGCAACCGTAACCCTGCGATGTCGACCGGCCGCAGACCCGTCCTTGCGCCCAGTATCAATAGCGCCCTGTCCCTTAAACCCATTGGTGTGGAGACAACCACGGAGTTCACTAACGCGTCGATACCGTCGGCAGAGACAACTCCCACCGAGCGGACACGCCGCACCATCTGAGCCGGGACCGCCTGCGAGAGTCCGGCGCCGTAGCCGGATTCTTCCCAGAAACGACACAGCACGCGCAGCGCCGAGACCACCGTCCTCATACTTCCCGGCTGATACCGACTACCGAGAAACACCACCATTGCCGACACGTCTATCCTGGACAGCGCCCGAGCATCAGCCACGCCGCGTTCGGGCAACCACGCCAACGCGGTGCGGGACACCGTGGCATACAAATTCTGGGTCATGACGGCCAACGACTGGCCCTGCAACCATTGCTCGAACTGTTCCTGGACCGGACGGAAAACACCGTTTAGCGCGTCATTGGGATGCGTCTGACGAGACAGCCGCCATTCGTAGGACCCAGTCCGCGCAACCTCCGACAGCACCAGGGCGGCCTTGCGCAGGAGCCTGCGTTTCCACTCCTTGTATCGGCCGGCCCGATGCTCCGCCGCGACGAATTCGATAAACGCATCAACGGCCTCCTCGGAGAACTCCTCGACAGCATCGCGGGAACAAAACCTCGCGAACTGGGACCACGCCCACGAGTACTGCATCCTCGTCGACGGCGCATGCCCCAACGGACCCATCGCAGCCTCAGCCTGCACGATCAACTGACTTACAGAAACACTCATCTCTTAGCTCACCTCCAGTGAAATCGAAAGAGATGAGCCAGCGTAGGCGGGCTGCGATTATCCCGAGGAAGTGGGCGCTCAGGCCGCGACCGCAACGGCATCGCGGCCGATACTCGGGATAACAGAATCCTCGGGATAGTCCTTGGGCGCCCGCACTCTGCCCGGCAGTACTGCGGCCGAATAGTGCGCCGCCATCTCCCGGTAGGCGTCGTTGAGAACAACCTCGCCCTCGCGCGGGTGGGAGATCACCCCGGTCTTCAAGTTGTCGGGCACCAAGCGCGGGACGGAGCCACCGAAGAAAGCGAACATCGCCGCGTGGGCGCGCAGCCACGACTCTTGTCGCATGTCCAAAGTGGCTTCCACAAACGCATACCGGCTGCACGGCAGGCACGCGACGAACAAATACACCTTCGAGATCTCACCCGTCGTCGGATCCAGCAGCTGCATCGTCGGACCGGACCAGTCCACCTCGATGCTGCGCCCGGCCTTGTGGCCAACGCGCGACGTCGCGCCCGACACAGCAGACTAGTCGCCATAAAGCCGGCAGAACCGGTCGTAACTCATCACCGCCTGCGTCTGCGCTGATGCGTCGACGTATTCCTGGTGCAGCAGCTTTAACGTCACCCCGACCCGGGCCAGTTCGGTGTGAACCCGACCCCAATCCGGCTGCGCGAACACGGACTCGTGCACTCCACGGCCGGGAAACAACGCCGAATACACCTCGCCCTCCGGCATCTCCTCGACGTCAGCCCGGCCGACGCCGAGTCTGTCTGCCGCCTCGAGCACTGCCTGGACGCTATTGCGAGCGATGCCCTGGCCCGACGCGATCGCCCTGCCAGACAAGCCTTGGTTTCGTAACTGCAAGACAAGCTTCGCCTTGATCTTCCGTACCATTATCGGTACTCCCTCCACCACGTGGCCCTCACGTGGTGGAAGGAGCCTTGCAGGTGGCTCTCAACCACGCCAACTATGGCGCTGAACGACACGATTCATGATTCCGAGCAGTGGCCTTCAACCGCACCACCCACGGCTCCCTCGGAAGCCAATATTCAGCACGCTCATTCTGCTCCGAATTCTACGACTGGTACAACGCTGAACATCGCCATTCAGGTATCGGAATGCACACCCCCTTCAACGTTCACCACGGCCGCGCACCTGCCATTCAGCACGCCCGCGCCCGGGTCCTCACGACCGCTTACACCGAGCATCCCGAACGTTTCGTGCGGCATTACCCGCAGCCACCCACGTTCCCGACTGGCGAGTAGCGCTTGGTGGTAGCGCGAGTCCACGTAGTTGGTGTGTAATCGCGTGACATCGTGGACGCTGGGTCTCATGGCTTCGTGTGTCCTGTCTCAACGCATCGTGGACACACGATCTCATGACATCGTGGACACGATGTCTCACAGCATCGGAGACACTTGCGCCGATGATAGTTAGGGAATGACGAATTCTCTTTCACCCCAGACTCGTGCCGCGATCATGAATTACGACCCGACCCAGCCTCACGCGCTGTCGATTATCGGGTTCTGCCGCTCTCTGAAGATCTCTCGGAGCGTGTTCTACAAGATCCGCGGGCGAGCTGTCCACGAGGCTGCTGCTGCGCTGCACCCACGCTCCCGCGCCCCGAAGGTCCCGGCCCGGCGTTATGGGCAGGTCGTCGTGAATGAGGTGGTGAAGATCCGCAAACAGCTCAAGACTGATGGCTGGGATTATGGTCCCCGCTCGATCTACTACGAAGCGGCCATGGACAGCGGGTTCCCCGGAGGGAAGGTCCCGTCGGTGGCGACGATCGCACGTCTCCTGGCCAGCGTCGGGCAGGTAGACGCGTCACCGAGGAAGCGACCGAAGTCGTCCTACATCCCGTTCGTGCGCGCGACAGCGATGTCGCTGTGGCAACTGGACGCGTTCGAGTACCGGCTGGCGAACGGGCAAACCGTCACGGTGTATCAGCTGCTCGACGACGCAAGCCGATACGACGTGGGCTCCGACGCGTATTCGCGTCATGAGAACAGTGCTGATGCCAAGGACGTCCTCGAACGGGCAATTGCCGCGTGCGGGGCGCCCCAGGAAGTGTTATCGGATAACTCGCTGGCGTTCAACCAGCTGCGCGCAGGCACGATCGGCTCCGTGGAGATCTTTCTGGCATCGAAAGGCACCATGCCGATCAGCGGACTGCCGGGCAAGCCCACCACACAGGGGAAGAACGAGCGCTCTCACCAGACGTTGATCCGATTCCTCGACGCCGACCGGCCGGCCACTCTCGAGCATCTCCGTGTCCGGATCCAGCGTTTCCGGGAGCACTGCAACAACCGCCGACCGCATCAAGCCCTCGAACAAGCTACGCCGCGGGCGGCGTGGGACTTGCTCGAGCATACGCCAGCGACCGAGCCGATCCCGCTGTCGGTATTGGAAGCGAAAGCCTCGGAGTACCGGCGGGCTCGCACGCGACGACAGTCAGACCTTCACCGGGCGTCGTTGACGATTTCCAAGACCGGAGAGGTCCTGCCTGACGACAACGTGCGGCCACAGACCGCGGATCAGTCACTCGTGGAGGTCACCAAAGCCAACCGGCAGGTCTACTTTCAGGGCTACCACGTCTCCCTGCCGTCGACGTACGCCGACCGCACGTTCTACCGGACGATCACAGACGACGCGTTCGGGACTGCCCCGAGTTCAGTTGACTCGTTGGGTTTGGGGTTTCAGGCGGCCGTGAGGGCCATGTTTATTGTCTCAAACTCG
>NZ_PJJK01000047.1:0-8021 GCF_002929785.1 Cryobacterium sp. Y62
TTCGGCGCATCCGCCGACTATCAGACGCTGTTCCGCGAATTTGGAATCACCACCGAAGCCGTCGTCGCCGCTGCCAAGGAAACAATCAGCGCGCGCTGAACCAAGAGATCAGCAGCGAAAAAACCATCATCGGCACTAAGTACGGTCGGAAGGAACACACTCATGACAACACGCATCGTCATTCTCGGCGGCGGAGCCGCCGGGCTGACTACCGCCCTCCAACTACAGAAGAAGCACGCGACCCGTTGGGCCAGCATCACCCTGATCGATGAATTGCCGTATTACACCTATCAGCCGTTTCTACCCGAAGTTGCTGGCGGCCACATCCGGGCCCGCGACGTGACCGTACCTCTGCACAAGACGCTCCGACACTCAAATGTCGTGCAGGCGTCCGTCACCGGCCTGGACAGCACAGGCAAGAGCGTCACGGTGATGACGCCAGACGGCGAAGGTCGAAACTTTCCCTACGATCACCTTGTGGTTGCGCTCGGAGCCGTCACTCGCACCTTTCCCACGCCTGGACTCGCCGAGAACGGTGTGGGGTTCAAGTCTGTTGAGGAAGCACAGTACGTGCGCGATCGCATTCTCGGAAACATTGCCCGCGCGGCCAGCGTTCAGGACTCGGCAGAGCGCAGAAAGCTCCTCACTACCGTGTTCATCGGCGGTGGCTACACCGGGGTTGAGGCCATGGCAGAGCTTGATGATGCCGCGAAGGCTGCGATGAAGAGCTACCGTGGACTCTCCCGTGAGGAGTTGCATTTCGTATTGGTGGAGGCGCTCGACCGGGTTGCACCCGAAGTTGGGCCCGAACTCTCGCAGTGGACTCTCGGTCAGCTCCGTGCCCGAGGCCTCGACATTCGCTTAAACACGACGATGCCGTCCTGCATTGACGGCAACGTCGTCCTCAGCGACGGAGAGACGATTCCGGCTGGCGCGATCGTCTGGACCGCCGGGGTGAAGCCGAACCCCGTTCTGGCTGACTTGGATTTGCCCCTGGGACCCAAAGGGCACGTCAATGTCAACGCCGCGCTGCAAGTGGAGACCGGCGACGGGGAGAAGCTTGAGGGCGTGTGGGCTCTTGGGGATGGAGCGCAGGTTCCCAACCTGCTGGCCGAGACGCAGCCGGCCTACTATCCACCGAACGCGCAGAATGCTGTGCGCCAGGCGGTGACCGTGTCCGCCAATATCGTCGCCATGATGAACGGACGACCGATCGTGGAATATCGACACGAATCGCTCGGAACGGTCGCCAGCTTTGGCATCGGCAAGGGTGCGGGCATCATGAAGGGCCTCAAGCTCAAGAACATGCCGGCGTGGCTCGCTCACCGCGCATATCACCTCTACGCGATGCCGACTATGAAGCGCAAGTTGCGCATCCTGGCTGGGTGGACGACGAACCTGGTTGCCGGCGGGGATACGACTCCCGTCGTGGGCCACGGCAACCCGCGCGCCAGCTTTCTCAGGGTCACACCCGTGGTCGCCGCAAAAAAGTAGGTCATCGGTGTAGCTTGCGGGAATGCTCACCGGGGCCGCGACTCCAAGAGAACCTACGGATTTCGACGCGGGGGTTGTTCCTGCGGGTCTTCCCATTCGGCCGCGGCTGCAAACTTGATGCTGCCGCGTCTCGGTGGCTGCAGAACCTCACCGTCGGTCGAGGCACCCTTTTTGACCTGTTTCGTTGCCACGCGTTCTTAACTTCCAGCCCTATCAATACCGGCAACGCCGACAATACCCACCGCCAGCATGCGGTCATCGAACTTGAACGCCGACATGAAAGTGTTGGAGATGGCGCGCTTTTCGTCCAGCGTATTCACTACCAACGCGGCCTGGCTCGTGCAGGCGTGCATCGCGTTTAATCTCACCGTGCCGCTGGCCCCCTCGCCATCGTCACCCTCGGACGAGCCGTCACCGCATCCGTCCACCGGACACTCATCAACGTCGCCGCCAGAGTTTCCACCTCCGCCGGTGGGTTGAGGCTAAGAAACGAATACTGGCGGGTCGTATTCTTCCGGTAGCTGCAATCCAATGCTCCCCGGGTGTACCACGGCCACGATGATCTGCAGCCGGGTGATGATCGCGCGAGTCGAGATCAGTGCGATAGCGGGAACATCGGGCCAGTAGGGTAAATTGTTGAATTCTTCCCACACGGCTTCGGCAGCTGAGGCATCCTGGCGGTCGATGGCCGACAGGAATCGATCGGTGAACCGCTCGTTGGCTGATACGAAGTCCCGACCGGCTGCACCCCGACCGTGTTGCGCGTTCCGCGCGCTGCGGGCAGAGTGCAGGAACCGGCCCAGAGTGAAGTCGAACAGGAACCCGTTTCGTCGCTCCCATTGGCCGTCGGACAGTCCAATCTCGGTAGCCACCTCGCGCTCCCAATCGCGGGTAGTGGTCGACGTGACGAGAAGTGCGAGGACACGGGAGGCCATGTATTCCTGAATGAGGTGGTAGTCGTCTTCGGCCAACGGGTGAATGTCGATGCTCATTCAGAGTCCGTGATGGCGATGTCGGGAAGAAATTTCCACAGGTTGCGGACATAATGAATCCGGCCATCAATAGGAAGGTTGTCCAGCATCATCACAAGAGGCCGCGGGGCATCGGATTGCCTGGCCGCTGTGACGAGATCCTCACGGAAGACCGGGTGTGTGTCGAAGACATGTCCGACGGCAGCGAGGATTGTCTCTCTCGTAGCCTCGGCTGTGGATTGTTCAGTCGTCATTGTGGTGTCTCCTGTCTGGTAGATTACGACAGTAATACTACTCTCACGTAAGAGGAGAGTTGTTAGCAGATCGGTACCTGGTGTCCGCGGCCGGTGGATACAGTGCATGACCTGTCACAATACGCATGGTATGCAATTGTGACGTTGCTCGTTGGATGCCGGTCAGCCTTGGGGAGACAAAATGATCAAACGGTTTGAAGAGCTCGATTTTCAGCCTACGGAGTTGGGCGACCTCACGCTGAGACGACGCCGCGAACCGACCCTGGACGTCGACGTCTATGAGGTGAAGCTGGGCGAAGCGTTTTTGATGTCGAGCCTGTTCACCGTCTCGGAAGAAGAACTCGCAACGCTGGGTCTCGCGGCGGTCGCCGGCGACCGGCTCGACGTACTGGTTGGCGGGCTGGGCCTGGGCTACACCGCGGTCGCCGCGCTGGCAGATGACCGGGTGGCGTCGATGACCGTCGTCGACACCTTGTCCCCAGTTATCGGCTGGCATCAGCGAGGGCTCCTCCCCGTCTCAGAGGCACTTACCGGTGACCCCAGAACCCATCTCAAGCTGGATGATTTCTTTGCCTTGATGCGGAGCACGGCAACCGCGAATTCGCCGCATTACGATGCAATCCTCGTGGACATCGACCATTCGCCGCGCTATCGCCTCGATGCCAGCCACTTCGATCTGTACACCGTTGCCGGACTGCGATCTCTTGTTGGACATCTCGCGGAGGGTGGAGTATTCGCCCTCTGGTCAGACGACCCACCGGACGCCGAGTTCATTGACATCCTCGCCGGCGTCTTTGGCCGTTGGCACGCCCACGTCGTCAGCTTCCCCAACCGGCTCACTGGTGGAACCTCCGCCAACACCGTCTACGTCGCACAATACTGATCAGCCGGCGGGTACCTGAGCGCCGCGACCGCGTACTGATCGCGGTGTGCAACTATCGTGCTGCATCGACCCGACCCGACCGGACAGCGACCGCTGGGCCAACGAAAGAAGGGCGCGCTCGACACGCTTTCGACATCTTTTCGACGGCGACTGTTCGTCGGACGCTAATCAAGCCAGAACTAGTTACACCGAAATTTTGACAGACCTCGCAAGCTCGGGTGCCGACGGTAAAAACGTCGATGCGGTGCCGGTGTGGGTGAGGTGGAGCTGGTGCATGGCCCGGGTGCAGGCGATGTAGAGCATGCTGCGGTCGATGTCGGTAGTGTAGGTGGCGTCATCGACGTGGGGAACAATGACGACGTCGAACTCGAGGCCTTTAGCAATATGAGCTGAGGTGATGATAATCCCACCGGTGAAGGTCTTGCTGTCATAGTCGAGCAGGGTAAGTTCGATGCCTTCCGCGGCGACGGCGCGATAGAGGCGTTCCGCCTGGTCGAGAGTTTTGCACACGATTCCCAACGATCTGTATTCGCTTCGCTTGTGCGTGGCAATTATCTCGAGAACCCGAGCAGTCTCGTCCTGCGGGGTTTCGCATGCCAGTAATTGCGGCGGCGGGCCGTGGCGTTCGATGGGGATGAGTTTGTCGTTGCGAGAGATGTTTTGTGCGAATTCGGTTATTTCGGTTGTTGAGCGGTAGCTCTTGCAGAGCTCAAGGCAGTCGGCTTCGGGGAAGATGCTGAAGATCGTCTCGAGGTTCGAGGAGCTGAACGGGTTCACCGACTGGTTCGAATCGCCGAGGATCGTCATTTTGCAGGCGAATAGTTTTCGTAGAACCGCGTATTGGATAGGGGTGTAGTCCTGCATTTCGTCGACGAGAAGGTGGTGGATGTCTTCGAAGCCGTCATGTCGTGCGGTCGTGATGAGCGTGTAAATCAGCGGTGCGACGTCTGAGTGTTCGATGCGCTTGTGGTCCAGCATCGTGAAGTGTGCTCGACGCGACGGTTCATTGTAGAAGGCTCGGTAGAGCGCGAACGCGTCCTTGAAGGGGAACATTGCCCGTACCTGCTTGCGCACACTGGTCGAGTCAACCGCGCTCCACTTGCCATGCCTGTCAAGAACACGCTGCTTCATCAGGTGGATCGCGCTGTCGGCTACTTGGTCGAGCCGGGTATAGATGGGTGAGGTGTGACCGCTCGCGAATGCGTCCGCCACCCAGTCGGCGCTCACCCGCTCTGAATGCTGCACAACCTTATCGGGCGTGAAGTCGTCTGCCCGGACTGCTATCCACTCGTGCAATTCCCCGACGAACTCCGGGGTCGCTTTGGCGCGCATGCGATCGGCGGCATCATGGTCAACGTTGTCAAGGAGGCCGCTGACCTGCTCGCTGAAAGTCTGGTGCTGAACAACTTTGCTGAGGAAGCGCTCGGCGATGCGGTCCAGATCGATCTCCGCGACCTGCTCCTCGCCGAGCTCCGGCAGCACATCGGCGATGTAGTCGGCGAACACCTTGTTCGGAGACAGGATCATGACGTTGCTGGATGACAGCGTGTCCTTGAACCGGTACAGCAGAAATGCCAACCGGTGCAGCGCGATAGAGGTCTTTCCTGAACCGGCAACGCCTTGCAAGATGAGCACCTTGGCCGTCTCGTTACGGATCACCGCGTTTTGCTCACGCTGGATCGTCGCGACGATGTTGCGCATCTTGTCGTCGGCAGACTCGCTGAGTTCGCGCTGCAGAACCTCATCGCCGATGTTGATCGAGCTCTCGAGCGAATACTGCAGGTGTCCAGCCTCAATCTTGTACTGGCGCTTGCCTACGATCTCGCCCTCGGCGACCCCTTCGGGCGCGTCGAACGTTGCCGGGCCGGCCTCGTAGTCGTAATAGAGACTCGAAACCGGCGCGCGCCAGTCGTGCACACGGAGGTCTTGGGTCTCGGGATCCCAGAAGCCGCGCACACCGATGTAATAGGACTTTGCCGAAGCAGTGTCAGCGTGTTGGAAGTCGACTCGCCCAAAATAGGGTGAGTTTCTGAGCCGCTCGAGAGAATCGCGGGATTTGACCGCAGAATCACCGATCGCTACGGATGTCGCCATCTGCATGCGTGCATTCGCTTTCTCGGCGTGATCCATATCGCGCTGGTGCTCCCACATCTCGCGCTTTTGTTCGTCCATCGCAAGTTCCGAACGGTCGATCGAATCGATTAAGTTCGCGTGGGCCGATTCCACAAGCTCGAGCGTTTTCGCGAGGTAGCGATGTTCGCCCGTTTTATCTGTGGCGGTGGCGTCTGTCATGAGTTTCTCCTGCGGCGGGGCACCCGACATGCACGCACCGCGTCAGAGGTGATTGCGGCGGCATGGGGCGTTCAAGGTGGTGGGGGAAACACACCAGAACTCAACCCTAACGTTTATGTTAAGTTGAGGTCTTGCTGGACCTCAGTTGCGCTATCGAACGCGGTCGAGTGACGGCAAGCTGGGGGTCACGGTGACCCGCGTGCCAGCTTTCTTAGGGTTACACCGTTGTAGCTGCACAGGAATAGGAGTTCGGCGTAGCTTCGGGGCTAGCAAACTGGTACCCGCAAGCTGAATCGTCGCTAGTTCACGGTCGCGCTTAGCTTTCTGGGTCCGGCTGTTGGCGTCGGAATGCCCACCGAGCGGGGCAGTGAAGGCCGAGAGACAGGCCAGCAATCGTGAAGTATCCCAACGCCGTCCGCCACGATTCGGCTGGCGCGCTTGCGGAAGTAAATGCGGTTGTCAGCCCCACGCACCCTGTGTAGCTTGCGATCATCAGCGATCCCGAATACACAGGACGGGATCGCCACGCTTCCGGGGTAAATGCCCACAGAATCCTGGCGCGCTCGGGTGACCGTGTAACGTCACTGTCGGCCTGCTGCTTACGCGGAAGATAAAAGTAAAAGTGCACACGGAGCAACCAATGCGGCGGCGCAGATGACCCCCTCACCAAACTTCCAAAAACGAGCACGCTCGGCGCAGCCAGATACGCACTTGCGAGCGCAACTACCGCGGTGCGATGAAGCCACCGTTCATCCGAGTCTCGAGCGGGTAATTCCAATGCCGTGCTCCCTACGAGCTTGACCTGCAAAACCTGACGTAGACTCCAGCCCAAATCAAACCTCACGTAAGGGTTGATTGATAAAGCAGGAATACATCCCTTAGGGCGCATGCCGAGTGGGCCCCTTTGACGTTGCACCTCGGTCTGTTTTTTGCCAGAGCTCGCATCGGAAGGGATTATGGTCGTGCGGCGCGATCGATTTAAAACAACTCTTACGTCAGGGTAGAGTTGACCGTCTGCCATGGATGCAGACAGGAACGGGAGAAATGAATTCATACGTTACGCACGTACCGCGCCGCCAAGAGCAGGCAACTGGATACGTCACGCTTGAAACGCGTCGAGTCGTTGGCCCGACCGGCTATGTAACTCGCTCCACCGCCGAATCGATTCCCGGCCGTTACGTTTCACCCGTTGCAGACGAAGCGAAGCTACGGGCGCCGCGCCACTGACCTCGGCCGGCACCGAACTCGGTGTTCCAGTGAGTCATTGTCGAGCACAGACGGCCGAGGGGTGAGCTAAGCAGCGTTTAGTCAAGGTCGAGCGTGCCGCGATCAGCCTCGACCTACTCTTTTGAATCGCCAACTATCGCGAGGTCCGCCGGTGCCGCCGCGCGCAAGATAAGGCTTTTTTCTTGCCCACGGCCAATAGATCCGTCCCGCAAGAGGCTTCCCTTACGGGGGCGTTTTCTGAGATTGACTATCTATCTATAGATAGTTCTATACACATGCTATAGATTGGTCTATAGGAGGTGGTTTGCATGACCACGATTAGTTATCGCCCTGAGGTTCAGAGGGCGCGGACGTTGCGCCAGCGGCTTAGCCTTAACCGTCTCGATTACCTTCGGGAGTTGCGGCGTTTGGCTGCGATCATGAGCCAGGCAGAGCTTGCGTCGCAGTTGGGGGTGAAGCAGCCGACGATTCATTCTGCGTTGCGAACTGCGGCAAAAATGGCGGATCCGGTACCGGGTTTTTCTGGTGCGTCTCCGTATGAGATTACTCAGCGGTATGCCACGGGGGAGTTGACGCGGGCTCAGCTCGTTGACGAGCTGAGCCGGTGGGCCTACCCGTCGGAGGCGCCGACAGGCGGTTTTGACCCGTTCCTGGTAACGACCTCCGGGTCATTCGACGAGGTAGGGCGCGCACGGAGTGAGGGGCTCATTGACGGTGCGATTTACGATGCGATCTTGGATCGTGCTGTGGATTCCTCTCAATAATCGTGGGCGGCATGCGGTGATGGTCGTTTCCTAAAATAATGCCTCTGATCAAGTATTACCGGTAACCCAGCATGTTGAGTACCGGCCTATTGCCTAGCCAAAATCCCTCCAGCCAGACTCCAGCCAGGCTGCCCTC
>NZ_PJJK01000048.1:0-8109 GCF_002929785.1 Cryobacterium sp. Y62
TTCGCACGCCGCTTTTTCCGTTCCCGAGTTTCTTACCTTTGACAGTTAGAAACCTAGGCGGAGAGCGGCGTGCGGCCGTTAAGGCGCTCCCAACGGACCCACGGTTACGTCAGGAGAGCCCGTTTATGGCCCTATTTTCAGTCGGCGTGAACAAAATAGGACGCTGGTCGTCGGGTTCGATGGAAAGCTGGTAAGAAGCGTGGGCACACCGGCGGGCTCGGCCATGGCGCTCGTGCCGCCGAGGCCCAGACCACAACCATCAGTGCGAGAACGGTGGCAACGGCTGCAAGGCGCCGGGGTGAACAGGGCCGTCATGCAGCGGTTTCTTACTGTTTGCAACGCCACGCAGATGCATATACGTATCGTGATGCCAAAGCAGGCTCAGGATTCACGGCAGATTTCGGCCCGCCAACCACAGGATTACCCCAGTTTCTTTGGCCCCCATAGGGGGCTTTACCCCCGTAATAGCCGCGTGAAACCCTAGTCTGAGTCCATGGGGACAGATCAGGCACACCGCGACATGGGTCGAGCCCTGCTGGAGTTTCAGGGCGCCGTGTTCGGTGCCCTGGTGATCGTCGGCACGGCGGTACTGCTCAGCCAACCAGATGCCCTCGACCCGCTTCTCTATGCCGTCGGCGCCGGAGTCATCACCGTGGCGACCCTGATCACCCTGATCTGCCATAACCGGCCGGTCCTGCAACGGTTTGCGGTGCTGCTGCCGCTCGTTGACCTGCTCGGCATTCGATTCACCGCGCACGCGGAAGGCGCGACACTCTCGGGCGGTGCCCTGCTGCTGATTCTGCCCATGATCTGGATCGCGTACTCTTTCGGCGGGCGGGGCATACTGGCTGGCGTTGCCCTTCTCGTGATCACAACTCCGGTGGGACTCTTGCAGGCCTACGGCGGAGACATGGAACCTGGCAATTTCACCCGTATCGTGGCCTATCCGCTGACGCTGCTGATTTTGGCGGGGGCTGCGGGGGTGTCGGGTGCGCGCATCCGTCGAAAAAAGGTGCAACTCGCGGCGCAGACCGCCCTCACCGAGCAAGCGGTACGGGCCCGCGACGACCTGATCGAAGCGGTCACGCACGAGCTACGCACTCCACTCACGTCAATTCTGGGCAATGCCGAGCTGGTGCTGCACACGAATGATGCGCAGGCGATTGAGCGTCGGGCCGGGGTCATCGTGCACAACGCCGAGCAGATGGACACGATTCTCGCGGACCTGCTGCTCGCGCGCAGCACCGGCACTGCGCTGCTGGGACTGCACATCACGGCCACCGACGTGCGCGGGCTCATCGAGAACTGCCTCGCGGCAAGTCGCACAGCAGCCGATGCGCGCGGGGTGTCGATCGACGTGAGCGCGTCCGACACGCTCTGGACCGAGATCGACCCCAATCGCATTCGGCAGGTGTTCGACAACCTGCTGACCAACGCCATCAAATACAATCAGGTCGGCGGCACGGTAGTCATAAGCGAAACCCGCACGGTCAACACTGTGACCTTCGCCGTCACCGACAGCGGATGCGGCATAGCCCCCGCCGACCGCGCACGGGTATTCGAGCCGTACTATCGCACCGAATCGGCGCGGCACTCGTCGCAGGAGGGCTCGGGGCTAGGCCTGGGCATCAGCCGTGACATTGCGCGGCGGCACGGCGGCGACCTGCGCCTAGTCGAATCATCAGCACGCGGCAGCAGGTTCGAGCTGATCCTACCGCTGGCACTTTCCGGTCACGAGGACGCAGTGGCGCAGTCTGGTCACGAGAATGAGCAAATTGTTGCTTGAGCACCCGTGAAGCAACAATTTTCTTGCTTTCATGTGCTGAGGCGGCTTGGGCAAAATTAGAGGACAGAACGAACCGGGGGCTAGCGTGAATACTGAACGCATCGCAGTGGTCATCGAGGATGACGCTGATGTAGGCGAGGTGATCGAGACGATCCTCATCGAGGCCGGCTTCGAGGTCAAGCTCGCCAGCACGGGGGCTGAAGGCGTCGAGCTCGTACGGGTTCATGCCCCGACGCTCACGACCCTCGACGTGAACATGCCCGGCATGGACGGCTTCGAGACCCTCAAACGCATCCGCCAGATCACCACGAGCAGCATCATTATGATCTCGGCCCGATTCGATGAGATCGACGTCGTCCGTGGTCTCAACGCCGGCGCCGACGACTTCGTCGCCAAACCGTTTCGCATCGGCGAACTGCGCGCCCGCATCGACGCGGTGCCGCGGCGAGCGTCGGCCGTGGCCGGGCTCGGCCCGGTCGAGTCGACGTCGTTCCAGGGCGCGGCGGGGCTTGAGCCAAGCGAATGCCTGCACCACGATGGCCTGCGCCTCGATAAGGCGCGGCGCGTAGTAAAGGTGGATGGGGCAGCCGTTGTGCTGACCCGCAGTGAATTTGACCTGCTCGCGCGGCTGTTGCAGCCCGCAGACCAGGTGCACAGCAAGGCCGAGCTGATTCTCGAGATGCGCGGCGACAGTTACGTGAGCGGATTCCTGACGCACTCCGACAAGCGCTCGCTTGAGGTGCATGTGGCCAACCTACGCAAGAAGATCGGACCCGCCGATCGCATTGAAACGGTGCGCGGGGTCGGATATCGGCTCGCCGATGGCCCCTTCTGACGACGCACACACCGCGCAGGAGGTGCGCTAATACAGGAGAGTTCACGCCTGGCCGGAACGCCTCCGCGAACACCGCAGGGTAGACCCCGGAATTGATCCTGATCAAGGACGGCGGCGCCGCGGTCGCATCGCAACTACTCGTCACCATCGGTGACACCACGCATAACTACAGAGACTCAATTTGCGGCTCTGGCAGGCGTCACCCCGATCCCCGCATCGTCAAGAAAGTCCAGTCGCCACAGACTGTCCCGCGAGAAAGACCGGGCCGCGCACGCCTCGATCCACCGCATCGTGCTCGTGCGGATACCAAGGACCAACGCACCCGAGACTACGTCGCCAAACGCACGATCGACGGCAACGGTAACGGCTGCGCCCGTGTCGTGAGTCGAGACAGAGGTGAGCAGCACCCTAGTTCCCACAATCACCAGAGCCCCGAATACAACACTCTGACATTCCCAAAGGGAACGGCCTATGTGATTCCTTAGCTGACCTGTCCCCTGGGGCTCAGCCTACGGTTTACAGCAACCGATTCTAAGGTTTTACCCCAGATGAGGGGTGCATTAAATTATGTTAATCCTGCGATTCGCAGGCTGCGATCTGCCGCAAATCCTGAGTCTGATCTGACACGCTCAGATGGCGGCGTCGACTTGGTGCTGCAAACAGTCAGGAATTCTTGCGATGACGATTTCCCCCACCCGCCGTCGCTTCGCAGCCGTCATGACCTTCTTCTCCCCCTGCAGGTTGGGTTCGCCCACGCGAAGCACAACACGTTGTTTATTTGCGTCATGTTGTGGCGTTCGAAGCAGCTTCTGCTCGACGAGCAGCAGCACAGCTGACGCCTTCCAGGCGACGCCGTCTTTCTCAGCGGGGCGAGTTGGCACGTTTCATGAGCATTACCCCACGACAGGGACTACCTACGCGGTCGGAGTTGAAATAACTTCTTTTCTGGCCACGATTGGTAAGTTTCCCCGTCTGGGAACATTTCACGGATCCACCTTTCTGAGTGGACCTCACGCCGCTGCCCGATCGCATATCTGGAGTGTCCTTGCGTAAACTCAACAATTTTGATAACCGAAAACACCAACTTGGGTCAGAAAAATCAACAACCCCGCTACCCAGCGTGCATCCGCGCCCCAGCGACGGAAAGCTACTCCGAGGGCGCCTGGGCATTGTCGCCACGATCATTTTCTGGGTGGTTTACGTCATCTACACAGTGGTGCGCGAGTTTCTCAACTCGGGCACGGCCGGTTTTCGCTTCACCACCGAGGCCCTCGCTTACGTAGTGATCGTGACCGTTCTTATGTTCTCGGCGCTCATGTATCTCATCTCACGCCAGGGTGCTCTGCAACGGTTTCGACATCACCAACGAGTGCCACGCAGCGTTCTCGACAACCATTTCACCGAAAACCACAGTGCACTGACCGTTCTCGTACCGTCGTATGCCGAGGAACCGTCAGTCATTCGTGCAACTCTCTGGTCGGCGGCACTCCAGGAATACCCCACGATTCGACTCGTACTACTCATTGACGATGACCCCAATCCAGCCGACCCTGCAGTGCAGCGTCGGCTGGACGAGACACGCGGAATCGCCAACGAGATCAATGACGCATTGGCGGAACCAAGTCGTCGTTTTACCGAAGCTCTGCATCTGTACACACTCGAACTCAACGACTCGCCCGAGGTGACCGGCGACGCCGTCAGACGACTGTCCGCCCACTATCGCTGGGCTGCACGCTGGCTCAAAACCCACACCAACACAGACGATACCCGGGATCACGTTGAGAAGTTCTTCGTCGACGAGGTGTTGGGCGGACTCGCTAGCGATTTTGGTCTCATCAGTTCGGCGCTTGACGCTGCCGCGTGGGAAGACTTGGCGCCGTCACCGAAACGCATGATGGAGCTTCATCGTCGTCTCGTCTGGACGTTCACGGCTACCGTCGATACCTTTGAGCGCAAGCAGTTTTCATCGCTCTCGCATGAGGCCAACAAAGCTATGAACCTCAACGCCTATATCGGCCTCATGGGCGGCTGTTATCAGCGCGAAGAAGGCCCAAACGGCAGTATTCTCTGGCCGGTACTCGACGCAACCAAGTCCAACTTCATTGTGCCCGATGCTGTCTACCTGCTCACGCTCGATGCCGACTCGGTACTGCTGCGCGATTACTGCCTGCGGCTTGTCTACTTTCTGGAACAGTCTGAAAACTCTCGTGTGGCCGTCACCCAAACGCCCTACTCATCATTTAGGGGTGCACCGACCCGACTCGAACGGTTGGCTGGCGCCACTACCGACATTCAGCACATTTTGCATCAGGGAATGTCGCACTTCGGAGCGGCCTTCTGGGTCGGGGCTAATGCCGTCATTCGCAAACGCGCCCTGGAAGACATTGTTGAAGTCGAAACAGTCGGCGGCTTTGAGGTACGACGCTACGTGCAGGACCGCACTGTAATTGAAGACACCGAATCGAGCATCGACCTCGGCGTGCACGGCTGGAGTCTGGTCAACTACCCGGAACGCCTCAGCTACAGTGCCACTCCCCCGGACTTCGGATCACTCATCGTGCAACGCCGGCGGTGGGCCAACGGCGGTCTGCTCATCCTTCCAAAATTTCTCAAGCAAGTGCGTGCCCGGCATGGAACCGACAACCCGGTGACACTTCTGGAGCTGTGCCTTCGGCTGAACTACATCAGCTCGATCGCCTGGGCCAACGTCGGGCTGCTGTTCCTGCTCGTTTACCCCTATGACAGCCGCCTGCTCAGCCCAACCGTGCTGCTGGCATCGCTACCGTATTTTCTGCTCATGGGCAGCGACCTGCGCTACAACGGCTACAAATTCTCAGACGTTCTGCGCATATACGGCCTCAACCTCATTCTCTTACCGGTGAACCTCGCCGGAGTACTCAAATCTCTGCAACAAGCGATCACCGGAAAGAAGATTCCTTTCGCCCGCACTCCGAAGGTCAAGAGCCGCACGTCAGCACCCCTCCTGTTCGTTGTCGCGCCCTACGCGATCGTCGCGTTCTCCGCTTTCACCGCGTGGCGCAATATCTCGTCGGAGAACTGGGGCAACGCTCTCTTCGCCGCCGTCAACACGGTGCTTGCTCTTGCCACCATTCTTACCACCATCGGAATTTGGAACTCGATCGTTGACGTCTGGCTCGGTCTTACCAACTGGCTGTGGATCGAGAAGAAACGCAATCGTTATTTCGTTCCAGCGCAGGCGACACCGCCGAGCCCGTCGCTCAATTGGCGTTCCGTGCTCTATCACGGTGGAATATCTGACCACCCACAACTCACCACACCCGTGCCAAAAAGTAGCGAAGTAGTTCGCTGGTCCAACGAAAGGGACTTTCCCATGTCATCAACCAGTCGCGAATTGCACTCGCGCGTCGAAGAACTTTCATGACCGGGCAGAGTGTCGCCTCGCCCACTTACGTTCGACCGACCCGACGGCTAGGATTCTGGCGAATGACATTGGCCACCTTCATCGTGCTCGGCCTCACCGCCGGCAGCTTCGCTGGCTGGCAGTGGTGGACGGCCACCCGCGCCGTCGCCTCCTACGATCCGTGGTTCGCCAGCTATGTTGACGTGACCGCGACCCCGAGCTACGCCTTCGAGGCGCCAACCACAACCGCACGAAAAAACGTTGTACTCTCCTTCATCGTTGCCGCCACGGATGACCCCTGCGAGCCGACGTGGGGAACGGCGTATTCGCTGGACGAGGCATCCGCATCCCTCGATCTAGATCGTCGACTTGCACGCCTCAGCCAGCTAGGGGGCCATGCCACGATCTCGTTCGGTGGCGCCATCAACGACGAGCTAGCCACCGGGTGCACCAATACCGCCAAACTTGCCCAGGCATACACCACAGTTATTGACCGGTACCAGACGTCGCACATTGACCTCGACATTGAAAACACAGCCTTGTCGGATTCGGCCGCCGGTGAACGACGCGCCGCCGCAATCAAGACAGTGCAGGATGAGCAGGCAGCTGCCGGCAAACCCCTGGTGGTCTGGCTGACCCTTCCCGTGGCTCCACACGGACTCACCGACGATGGTAAGCGGGCCGTCGAGCAACTTCTGACCGCCGGCGTCGACCTCGCGGGTGTCAACGTCATGACCATGGAATATGGCGAAAGCAAGAAACCAACTGCGTCGATGGCGGATGCGTCGATCGACGCTCTTAACGCCACTCACGCTCAGCTCGCCGTACTGAACTCGGCCGCTGGCATCACCATGACCGATGCCGATCTCTGGTCACGTATCGGTGCGACACCGATGATCGGACAGAATGGAACGGTTGACGAGGTCTTCGGCCTGGCCGATGCGCGCACGCTGAATGCTTTCGCACAAGACAAGCAACTCGGCCGGATGTCGATGTGGTCGCTCAACCGGGATCGCGCCTGCAGCCCAAACTATGTAGACATTAAGCAAGTGTCTGACGCCTGCAGCGGAGTCGACCAGAACGACCAGAGCTTCTCCGACATTCTCGGCGCGAAGTTCACAGCCATTCCCGGAAGTGCCCCGCCCCTCACAGGATCAGCAGACGCAGCGCTCAAGCCTCAGACAACGACGGTGCCAGTGGCCATCATCAAAGACAACCCGCTGACCAGCCCGTATCCGATCTGGTCAGCCGACACGACATATGCCAAAAACACCAAGGTTGTGCGCAACAGCAACGTATACGAGACCAAATGGTGGAGCCAGGGCGATATCCCCGACAACGCTGCACTCCAAGCATTCGAAACTCCCTGGGAGCTCGTAGGCCCCGTGATGGCCACCGACACGCCACAGGTGCAGATCCTTCTACCAGAGGGAAGCTACGCTAACTGGTCGCCGACCGAAATCTACGAGGCTACCGAGCGCGTACTACTCGCAGGCGTGCCCTACCAGTCAAAATGGTGGAACCAAGCCGCCAGCCCGAGCGCCACAGCCCTCAACAGCGAGACCGGCCCGTGGCGCCTGCTGACAGCAGCCGAGGTGACGGAAAAACTGGCACAGCAATAAGAGCATCCGGCTCGACGAGAGCACTCTCACGCGCTTGAGCTGAAACATTCCGCGGAGATGGTTCCCCCGCCGGCGCGGAGGTCGGCGCAGAGTCTGTGCTCACCGTAGACCTCGTCGGAATCACCGTGGAACCGCGCCACTTTCTGTTCGATGCCCCTCCGTCGAATGGCACGGTGCGACGGCTTCCGTCCGAGCCAGACGTAGTATCCCAATCGGGAAATTTCGAGAAGGCGGACCATGCGGATGATGGTGAAATTGGCCTTCTTTGTCGGCATCAGTTCGAACGCTTTGTGTTCGTATCCGACTTTTCCTAGGCGAAGAAGATGGATGCATATTTTAGAAACGCCCGGTCGAGCTTCAGATTGTCAGCGACGGTTAGAAACTAAGCCAAAAACGGGAAACTGGCTCTCCTGACGTAACCGTGGGTGGTTTCCGAGCGCCTTAACGAGTACACGCCGCTCTCCGTCTAGGTTTCTAACTGTCA
>NZ_PJJK01000049.1:0-8281 GCF_002929785.1 Cryobacterium sp. Y62
AACTACTACGCTGAAACAAACGGCCCGATAAATATCGAAGCCGCCAACAAAACGGCGGTATGAAACCCGGGACGGTTCAGGTCGCCAGGTATAACGGTCAGTGTTCCGCTGATGGCGGACGCGTCCCTGCCGATCACGTACGGCCACTACGCAGTGTTCGCCGGACTCTCTTTCTAGTTAGTGCTGCGTAAGGCACCCGAGACGAACGGCATGTCGCTTAAAGAAGCCGACACCCTGCTGCCACCGAAGAACTCGGCCAAGAAGGCAGCCGCCGGCAACTAGAAATTTAAGCGGTATCGGGCGATATCCTCAACCCCCCGAATGGGAATTCGCATCGCGTCCGTTTGCAGATAACTTCACACAATAAAGATTGTGGAGTGTGACCATGCCCGAACGTGGATACGCCGTTATTTGTTTGAAAACCACTGGACTGTTCCCGTACCAACGGGACCGGATCGTCGAGGTCGCCGTCGTGCACCTCGACGAAGGTGGTCACATTACTGCGCGCTGGGAGACCGTCGTCAACCCCGGAAGTAATGCGGGTAACGTGACCAACCACGGCGTTAGCACGGCTGAGCTACTGCGCGCGCCGACGTTTGAACAGATCGCACCGCACCTGGTCAACTTGGTACGCGGCCGGGTGTTGGTGACCCACAACGCCCAGTTCGTCACCGGATTTCTGATGAGCGAATTCGAGCGAATCAGCTATGCCCCCGGGCGCGGACTCGAAGCGGTCTGCACCATGCACCTGGCCCGCAAGTACCTGCCGGGTGCCGGCCGGCTGCTCAGCGATTGCTGCGCCGCCTTCGACATTGAGATCGAGTCCGGCCCCGGCGCCCTGGTGCAGGCTGTGGCGTGCGCCAGCCTGCTGGCGGCCTACGTGCACGGCTCGTCCAGTGCTGCACCGTGGATCGATGCCCTCGACCGCGCCGAACTGTTCACCTGGCCAAGAATCGCCGACACCAACCAAGCACAGTGGGTACAGCGAGACCCGATGACGACGGACGATGTGGTGCCGACACCGAGCTTTCTGGCTCGGGCGGCCCTGAAGCTTCCCGACTATACCGGCCCCGAGGAGCACCTCGACTATCTCGCCCTGCTCGATCTGTGCCTGCTCAATCCCGTGCTGTCGCCTCAGGAAACGCGTGAACTTCGGGTTGTGGCTGAATTCAGCGGCATCAGTGCCACGGACTGTACGGCACTGCATCGCCGGTATTTTGAGGACCTCGTGCGCGTGGCCGGGTCGAACGATGCCCTACGCATCGCAGATTCCGCCGATCTGATCGCGGTCGCCCGCATGCTCGACGTCGCCCCGGAGGGCGTCGCCGCCGCACTCGCAGCACCATCGACGTCGGCGGCGCGCCCGCCGATCGCGACAATCGAGACGGTACTACTGGAAGAGGGCGACATGGTCGTGCTGACCGGTGACATGGCCCGCGCCCGCTCTGACTGGGGACGTGAACTGGTCGCGCGAGGACTCTCCGTGGGAACGGCGGTCACCCTGCGCACGCGCCTGCTAGTTGCCGCCGACCCGGCATCTGTCACCGGCAAAACCGTAAAGGCCCGCGACTACGGCATTCCAATCGTCTCCGAATTCGGCCTACGGTCTGTCATCGGAGTGCGCTGACCAGGCCGGGTGCGACATCCGCATAACTTCGCCGTGCGGTACCTGCTCATCCCGTTGCTCTGGTCGGCATCGCTGATTGCGTGCTGCAAGTTCTCCTTGTTGTTGGACGCCGATGGCGGGCGCGAGCGAGGCAGGCACCACCCTTATGACGGGGCACTCGCTTTCGATCTCGAAAGCTGGGAGCGTGCACCGACGTCGTGTTCCACGAGCACCAGCCGCAAGTCATGCGCAGTGACCATCACGGTCACTGGCTCCCGCCCCCCAGGCACCGTTTCAATGTCGCATAACCGATGAGATTCAAGACATGAAGGTTACGAGACACTTCCGCCTGGAGATCCCCCACAGCCTGGTCAATTTGGGCCGGGGGATTTGCAAGAAATTACCGTAGTCCAGATCTACTGCTCGACCTCCGCTGCTTGGTCTACCGATACGCCGTGCGAGGGATCGCCCAGCGTGCACGTGACGACCTCGTTGGGCTATGCCCACGAACCAGTGCCACCATGGGCACATGACCGACGAAGCTGACATCGCCACCGCCACGGCTGAGCTTGCGGAGGTAATCGCTGACATGCCCGCTCACCAGCGCGCCGCGGTACCGACTAACGATGCGGGTAAGCCTCAGGTGGAAATCGTGCGGGCGCTCTACCAGTATGCGAATCCTAAGCCGGGCGAGGTCACGTGGATTGAGGTCCGCGAGCTGAGCATCGCGGAGTGGGAGGCAGTAGTTGCGGCTCATGCCAACGTTTACAGGCTGACTCGGGGTCTGGATGCGTTTCCGTCGTTCGCGTGGGGTGACCTTCAGAATGCACGCGACGAGTTGCTGCGGCAGCTCCGCGAGCAGACCTGGCCAAACGAATGGATGGGCCAGCTTATCGAGCATCGAATCCTCAATTTCAGTACGGCGTTGAAGTTGTACCACGCGCACGTCACAGCGCAGGTCAACCGAATCGGCGATGGGGAGCTAAAAGACCGAGTGGCATCGGCTTTCTCGGAAACCTACGACCGCAATTTCGGGTACCGCCTCATTTACTCAATGCGCAACGCGTTCCAGCACGGAGTGCGTGACCTGCTGTCCCTGCAGATGACAGCACGACTTGCCAAAGGATCTGAAGCGGATCGGGAGTCGGAGGTCCACGCGTATCTGAAGAAGGATGCTTTCGCGGCCAGCCGCAGCAACGCCACTGTCCGCCAACAGGTCCGCGACATGGACGATGACATTGACCTATTCGAACTCGGCAAGGACGCATTCGCCGCAGTTGAGATGCTTCACGCCCGTTTAGCCCCGCTGATCCACCCTGGAGCGTCTGCTGCGGCCCGGTTGATCACCCAGTATATTAAGGAACTCGATGGGGAGCGACCCCATTTCCACGAGTACATTCGTGGACTCCCGACGAAGGGGATCCTCGGCACGACGACGCTGGACCGTGTTGGGTTCGACTATGTGGTCAAACAGGTGGGCGGCCGCGCAACCTACGACGCAGGGTCGCCGCCGGATGTGCTCGCAGTCCTGCCCAACTACCCGACGTCCGGCCACTCGCGGTAGATCGAGGACTTGCTTGCGCCAAATTCAAACAGAGCAACATGCTTGGTCTCCGTGCCAATTTGTTGCTGGTCACGATTCCACGAGGTAGCCATTGTCCCGACGCCCGTATAGCCCGCCCGGTGAAAATGCTCGCAAGGGCGTGGCCTTATCTGCAACATGCTCGAAGTCTCGCAACCCTAGCGATATAAGACGTCTCACCGCCGCGACCTGAGCTTCCTCAGAATCGCCGGAATCTTGCGATGCGCCGATTCTCATAACTACGTCGCATAACCGCATGCTTGAACTGTGACACTCGCCATTGATTATGAGACACCCTGGGAAGAGAAATGACGAAACTGATCGGCTATGCATGAGTGTCCACGTGACAGCAGTCCACCGACCGGCAACAGATCGACATCCTCGCCGCTGGCGTCCGGCGTCCGGCGTGACGACCTTTACGTCGACTACGGCATCTCCGGTGTTCGAGCGTCACTGCCCCAGTTCGACCGTGCGCTCGACGCACTCCAAAACGGCTACATCCTCGTTATCACGACCCTGGACCGGCTGGGCCGATCGACACAGAACATGCTCGCGTTCGTCGAGGAACTCTACGGCCGCGGATCTGGCCTCCGCGTACTCAACCTGGGCGGCGGCGACGTCGACACAGCGACACCAGTGGGGTCCATGCTGTTCACGATCATGGCGGCACTCGGACAGATGGAACACGAAATCAAACGAGAACGTGTGATCGACTCCATCACGAAGCGCCGCAACGCCGGCAAGGATCTCGGTGGGAGGCCGCGGCTCATCACTGACAGCCGAATCCGCAATGCCCGCCGCCTCATAGAAGGTGGAGAGACAGCAGCGCAAGTCGCGCGCGATCTCGGAATGTTCCGAGCGACCTCGCGCGCCCTGAGATAACGCTGAGCATTCGAGTGACGAAGTCCGGATAAATAGCGACGTCACACAGAGATACCGCGGGTCGACACGGAGCAGGGTGGGGCAAGACCCTGTGCGCCGAGGAGCGGCAGAGGGTATGCGCAAGCAGCGGAAAAAGTCGGCAACCACCACTGTCAGGAAACTAGATTTGCGGATACTCTTCGCCGCAGGCGTGCGTGCGTGCGTGCGAGTAAGGCCAATGCATTTGGCTGAGGGCTACGTATCAACGCTGTCGCATGAATCGTCGGGATCGTCCCGATGGGCGAGGACACATAGGAGTGAAACGTGAAGAAGAACATCAAACTGGTACTCGGAGCGAGTGCAGCCGCGCTAATCGCCGTGTCGATGGGCGCCACCTCGGCATCAGCGCATGTCCCGACATCGGTGCGCGGTAACGCGGTGCTGACCGCCCACCTTACGGAGCTTAATGACTCGGGAGCGTCGGGCAAGGCCATCGCCGTCGTTCGCGGCGAGATGATCAGGGCGATCGGAATCCGCGCGCGGGGTTTGTCCCCCGATGCTCCGCACGCCCAGCACATCCACTTCGGAGAGGATGCCATGAACGAGTGCCCCACGCTGGAGATGAACGACAGCAACGGTGACGGGCGGCTGAACACCGTCGAGGGCACTCCGGCCTACGGCCCCATTGTGGTGTCCCTGACCACCAGCGGAGACACCACACCGGCCAGTGCCCTGGACGTTACCCGGTTCCCCGTCTCGGAGAACGGCACCTATAAGTATCTCCGGACCAACATCGGCTTCACGGACGTGGCCGGAACCGGCTACCAAGGAGGCGACGGCACCGCTGCGGACATCGCCGAGGCCATCCGCGACGGTGAAGGCGTCGTCGTGATCCACGGAAACGACTACGACGGCAACGGAACGTACAACCTCAGCGATCCCGAGGGTGCGAGCGAGCTTGACCCCACCCTCCCCGCCGAGGTAACCGACCCGGTCGCCTGCGGAGTGCTGCACTAGCTGCAAGCGTCCGGCCAAGGCTGAGGTCCGGGCCCGTGCGAGCGCGCACAGTGCCGTACGGTCCTGGACCTCACCCTTCGTACAGGACGCCAAGATCCCGGGGCCTGCTCGGGCGCGCTCAAGAAGGCAGCGGTGCAAACCGCTTGGTTCACCGCGGTGAGAGAACCAACGTCCGAATCACACGCGCTGACGCTCGCTCCATACCGCGCCAGCCACGACGACGCCTACTTCCCAGACCGCACCACTACACAAGCCCCCGAAGACGCCTTCAACATTGCCAACAGCCTCCACGCGGGGCCAAAAGAAGACCCCCGACGAACTAACGAACAGCAGCACTAGCGCCAAGCGATCACAGAACGCCGCAACCGACCGGCAAAGTTCACAGCGTTAACATTCGCAACCCGCACGCACCGGACAAGCCTGTCATTTTCCGAAGTCGTCTGCACAACGGCCATTGTGTTTTCGGGGTTGTGCAGGCGAATGTAAACACTGGCTTTTCCGTACTTCTCTGCACAAACGCCCGTTTACCCCCAACCTCTGCACGACGCACGTTCAGGCGGCGGTGTCCCCGGCTCGTTGGATTGCCCGGCAGACCATGGACCTGGCGACGCTGAAGAGTTCTGCGATCTGCGCGGTGGTGTGCTCGCCCCGCTGGTGGACCTCGACCAGGTACTTCTCCTGCGCCGGGGACAGTTTGGGCTGCTTGCCGCGCAGCCGTCCAGCCGCTTTGGCGACTTGCATCCCTTCGCGGGTGCGTGCACGGATCAGGTCGGCCTCGAACTCAGCGACCATCGCGAGCACATTGAAGAGGAGCCTGCCAATTGGGTCGGTGGGGTCGTGAACGGAGCCGCCGATGCTGAGCTTCACCTCACGAAGAGTGAGGTCGTCGACGATATCTTTGGCATCGCGAAGCGAGCGCGCCAGTCGGTCGAGCTTGGTCACGACGAGGGTGTCGCCGGCTCGGCATGCGGCTAACGCTTCGCGAAGACCTGGCCGGGCCCGATTCGTACCGGTGAGGCCTTGATCGGTGAACGTCTTTTGGAGTGAAACCCCGAGGGCGGCGAGGCCGTTCTTTTGGGCGCTGAGGTCTTGGTCGTTGGTGGATACGCGTGCATAGCCGATAAGCATCCCGGTCATGCTGGAGTGTACCGTTTACCCCCCTTCACCGGGCATTTTCTCGGGCGGGGCATACGGGAATCGCGCGCCCCCGGAACTATGCGGAACGTCTTCGGCGCTCCCTGAGCGTTCGGGTGTCCCGGTGGTCGTCCGGCTTGCGGGGAGCCAGCATCCGGAGAATCGCTTATTGTGTAAGCGCTTCTTCGTCGGTGAGCTGATCACTTTCTACGTTTGCGCTTCGAAACTTGGAGAACAGCAGAACGAGGGCCGAGAGCAACATGACTCCGGCAGCAACCCAGAGTGCGATGGATGAGCTCGTCAGAATGGCCAGTGCACCACCGAAGGGCGCCCCGAGGACGATCATGCCGCGGTTCATCGAACGCTTGGTGGCACTCATCCGAGCAATCAGTCTGTCCGGCGTCACTGCCTGCTGGTACCCCATTTCCAAGGGGCCCTCGACGCCCATAGATAGCCAGAACAGGAACTGGCCTCCCGCTGCCACTGCGAACGCGGCCCAGAGCGGCAGTGACCAATTACCAGGAAGACCAGCCGCATTATTATCCAGAGGCTCGCTAGCCAAGGCAACCGCAATTAGTGGTGAAAGGGCGATCAGAGCCAGCGCTGCGGGCTGGACCAGACGGGCGATGACGATTGCTTTGCCTGTTTCCCACCGCTCCCCGATGCGCAGCGAAAGGAGAGTTCCTATGACCGAGCCGATTCCGGCTCCGCTGAGAACTAGACCCAGTCCCAGGGCGCCGAGCTTGAGGTCGTTCAAAACGAGTGCCGGGAGCACTGCACCCATCATGGCGGACCCGATGAACCACGCATGGCTGGACCAAGCCAACGGTCCGAGCCGCGGGTGTCCGTAAACCCAGCGCAACCCCTCACTAATTTTGCGCCGCATGGAGCCGTCTGTGCGGACGGGCGGCTTGTTGGTAGCCACGTGCGTCAAGGAGAGCAGGACCGCCCCTGAGACGAAATGGGTTACCGCGCCGAGGAGAAGCGCGAACGGTGCCGTCACCAGAGCGACGAGACCGCCGGCTATCGCGCTACCGGTGGTTTGAGCGACAGTGTCGCTTTGCTGGAGGCGGGCGTTTGCCCGGGTCAGGAGCGGCCGGGAAACGAATTGCGGCAGGAATGACTGGTAGGCGGCGTCGCTCATCAACGCCAGTGTTCCAAAAATGAACATCAGAATCATCACACCAGGTACGCCGAGAAATCCGAGTGCCGCAAGCACACACATCGCGGACAAGACCACTCCGCGTCCAAAGTCGCCAGTGATGAGGACGGTGCGCCGCCGGAACCGGTCCACCCAGATTCCGGCGAATAGTCCGAACAATAGATAGGGTGCCCAGCGTGCAGCGTTGACGAGTCCTTGGTCCAACGCGGTGCCATTTAGGGAGTTCAAGACCAGAACCGACAGTGCAACGGTTGTGATGTAGGTGCCGAAATCGGACACGGTTGATGCAAGCCAGAATCGTACGAATGCGGAGTTGCGGCGCAGCTTCATGGTTTAGCCCGAGGCTAGAAGGCCGCCGTGGCAGAGGCCGATCCCCATTCCCCTCTCAACCGTGCATGCAGCTCACGTCTTACCGGTCTTGGTAAGTCACATAGTACCGAGGCGGAGTCGCGTGCCCCGCGGTCTCACCGACCTGTCGGCCCGAGCAGAATCCCGTTGAGCGTTCGGCTCGTGGGCATTTCTCGTGACCGTCTCCACGGTCCGAAATCCGCGCGCTATGGGCGAGCTCGGAAACCCAGGACGGACCGATTGCGGCCGCTTTCCTCACTATCCCAAGGGCCACGCGTAGATAGAGCTACGAGGGCGAGGCCTACCAACAGGAGCCAAACGTAGGCCCACGAGGTCGTCAGCACCAACTGAATAATTCCGGTCATGACAGCGAAACTACCGACGCTGAAAAGCGCCCGCGTAACCATCCAGCTGAACAACCCGTGCTTAGGTCTCATCTGCCCACTCTACGCAAACCGCTCGCGAACCCAACGAGCAAGCGTTGCATCGACTGACCTGCCGCGGATATCTCGGACAGTGGGCCCTCTTAAAATGAGGGATCACTGAAAGTCGAGATCAGCATGACCGCAGC
>NZ_PJJK01000050.1:0-8511 GCF_002929785.1 Cryobacterium sp. Y62
CCTGGCCGCCCGCGACTGGTCCGGCTACATCGCCCAACGCCAGCTATAAAACCTGCCCTGAATAACGCGCGTCCACCGGTACCGGCTGTTTCGTCGGTGACGAAACGGTGCAGCCCGGCGCTCCTCCTGAGTATGAGCGAGCTGCAGAAAGTCACCATCCGACGGATGACCCCGACCCAGTGCGTCCGGTGTGGCGCGGCGCTGCCGCCGGACGCAGGCACCGGACGACCGCGCGTCTTTTGTGGACCCGGCTGCCGCAAAGCAGCGTACGACGACAGACGGGCTCGTAAACCCGAGGCATTTCACGTGCGAATTGTCGACCGTACTGATGTGAAGACGGTTGAGCTGATTCGGACCGTCGATGAAGGGCACGACATCACCGAGTGCGTCCGACAGGTTTGTGGATCACCCCGGGCGGTTGCGAATGTCCTCGTCGCTCTGAATGGGTTGGTCCGTTCGGACACATTGCTGCTGGACAACAAGTGGGCGCCCGCCCTG
Organism: Cryobacterium sp. Y62; assembly: GCF_002929785.1. Lineage (NCBI taxonomy): Bacteria > Bacillati > Actinomycetota > Actinomycetes > Micrococcales > Microbacteriaceae > Cryobacterium > Cryobacterium sp. Y62. The sequence goes on from NZ_PJJK01000050.1 coordinate 499, forward strand.
CGTTTGATCGTCGACTTGAACCGCGCCATTCAGAATACTGCTGAGCGCGCAAGCCGGCCGCGCCGTTGACGCTGAGATGCGGTACCGGAGCACGGAAAGGATGAAACTCAGGCTTGCGGCATCTTGCTAGATTCCGTCTAAAGAAAGCATGCAGGGGTGTGTTGTCGGATAGCGTCGCATTTATTTCGCGGTTCGCGGGCTTGTCCATCTGTGGATGTGCGCACGCGCAAGCACTTCCATGGCTACGGTTGTAGTGAGCACAGTGATTGAGAGCGCGTGATGACGTACAGCGTAATTCGAGTTCGCGCGACGCCTGGTGCCTCGCGCTCAGGGCACATGGGTGGCGTGCTCGTGGTTGCTGGTATCGCGGTGGCCGCGTGGATCTCTTTCGGCCGCCACCTCTTCGGGATCGGTGGCGACCTCACCATCATCTACGCGGCGACGCTGGGTGTGATTTTTGCCGCCTTGCTGGTGATCACGGGGCTCGCGGTACGACGCACGGCACGTCGAGGGTTCGAAACTCGCGCGATAACATACGCGTTTTTCCTTGCATCAGGCGTTATCGGACTCTTGTTGGGACTCACGCTTCCAGATTCAACACCTCGCGGTTTGCAGACAATCATCAGCGGACCCACACAGCCTGCGTTGGATATCGCTATCGGTATCGCGAACCCCCTGGGCGTTATCGGAATCGCGACCGCGATCATTGCGCTCGTGCTTTCGATTCGCGATTCGCGCGGGCGAATCACGCTTGTTGAGTCATGGGGCGACGAGGATGATGGCGCCCTTGTCGACCCCGCGTAGCGGCAATTCGTTGCATCGACGCCGCTCCCGAAAGGCCCACGTGCAGCGCGTCAGGGCGGAAACATTGTCTAAGAGACAGCCCCCACCTAGGCTGAGCAGTATGACGGTCGAACAGGTTGAGCAAGGGCCTCGCCAAGTCGCGCGCACTGTTGAGGTGCCGGCTTCGGCCGAAGACGTCTTCGCGTTGGTGGCTGATCCGCACCGTCACGGTGAGCTGGACGGCTCGGGCACCGTCGGCGGTACGGTGTCGGGGCCGCGGCGGCTCACCCAGGGCGCGAAATTCTCGGTAGCGATGAAGCAGTTCGGCGTCCCGTATCGCATCACCAGCACGGTGACGCGCATCGAAGACGGTCGGCTTGTAGAGTGGCGTCACCCCGCGGGACACCGGTGGCGCTGGGAACTCACGCCGCTCACGCCCACGTCTACGCGCGTTACTGAGACGTTTGACTACAGCACCGTCCCAGCCGTTCAGGGAAAGGTCTACGAGCTGCTCGGCTTTCCTCGGCAGAACGCCGCCGGCATCGAAGCCACCCTTCGCCAACTCACGTCGCGCTCCGCCCGCGCTTGACGTGAGGCCACCGGGCCGGAGTCGGTTACGCGGCCGTGATTACCAGCGCCCGGGCGGTGACAGTCACGGCTCCCACCCGGCAAGTGCCCCGCGCATTGCAGGGGGTCAGCTCGATGCGCGCAGTGTGCCGGAGCCGCTTAGCGCTTCCGCATCCGCATCCGCATCCGCATCCGCATCCGCATCCGCCGCAACATTCTTCTGCACGGCGAACTGGGTCCGGTGCAATTCCTCGTATCGTCCACCTACAGCCAGCAGTTCCTCGTGCGTACCTCGCTCCACGATCGAGCCGTCCTCAACCACGAGGATCAGGTCCGCGCTGCGGATGGTGGAGAGGCGGTGTGCGATCACCATCGCTGTCCGTCCCTTGAGCGCCTCGCTGAGCGCCGCCTGCACGGCGGCCTCAGACGTCGAGTCCAGCGCCGCCGTCGCCTCGTCGAGGATGACGACGCGCGGCTGGGCGAGCAGGAGCCTCGCGATGGTCATCCGCTGGCGCTCACCCCCGGACAATCGGTAGCCACGCTCGCCCACCATGGTGTTCAGCTGGTCGGGCAGGGACCGAATGAGAGGCTCGAGCCGCGCACGGCGGACGGCGTCCCACACCTCATCGTCGGACGCTTCCGGCCTCGCGAGGCGCAGATTGGAGAGGATGGTCTCGTGGAACAGGTGGCCGTCTTGCGTCACCATGCCCAGGGTGTGCCGCATGGAGGCGAACGTGACATCGCGGACATCCGTCCCCGCGAGGCGCACGGCGCCGCTGTCGACGTCGTACAGGCGCGAGAGGAGCTGCGCGATCGTGGATTTGCCGGCACCGGACGAACCAACGAGGGCAACGGTCTGACCCGGCTCGATCCTGAAGGACACGCCGTGCAGCACCTCCTCGCCGCCGCGGGTGTCCAATGTGGAAACCTCCTCGAGAGACGCGAGAGATACCTTGTCTGCGGACGGGTAGGCGAAGCGCACGTTGTCGAACTCGACGGACACCGGGCCTTCGGGCACGGCGACGGCGTCGGGCTTCTCCTTGATGAGCGGGTCAAGGTCGAGCACCTCGAAGACGCGCTCGAAGCTGACCACCGCGCTCATGATCTCCACCCGTGCGTTTGCGAGGCCGGTGAGCGGCGCGTAGAGGCGGGTGAGGAGGAGCGCCAGGGTGACCACGTCGCCGGTGTTCAGCTGGCCGGCTAGTGCGAGGGCGCCGCCGAGCCCGTACACGAGCGCGAGGGCGAGAGCGGAGACGAGCATCAGTGCGGTGTAGAAGACGAACTGCAGCATTGCGGTGCGCACCCCGATGTCGCGGACACGGGCGGCGCGGACGCGGAACTCCTCGGCCTCCTCGTCGGGCCGGCCGAACAGCTTGACGAGGGTGGCGCCGGGCGCTGAGAAGCGCTCGGTCATCTGCGTGCTCATGGCGGAATTGTGGTCGGCGGCCTCGCGGCGCAGCGCTGCGAGGCGGCTCCCCATGCGGCGGGCGGGTACCAGGAAGATGGGGAGCATGATCACGGCGAGAACGGTCACGAGCCAAGACGTGCTGAGCATGACGATCAGGGTGAGGATCAGCGCCACGACGTTCGTGACCACACCGGACAGCGTGCCGCTGAAGGCCTGCTGAGCGCCGATCACATCGTTGTTGAGGCGGCTCACGAGGGCGCCCGTTCGTGTGCGGGTGAAGAACGCGATCGGCATCTTCTGCACGTGGTTGAAGACGGCGGTGCGGAGGTCGAGGATCACGCCTTCACCGATCCGCGCCGAGTACCAGCGCGTCACGAGTGACACGGCGGCGTCGGCCACGGCCACGAGCGCGATGACGACGGCGAGCCACACAATCGTGGTGACCGCGCCCTTGGCGACGATGACGTCGACCACCTGGCCGGCGAGTACCGGCGTCGCGACCGCGAAGAAAGCTCCCACGGTGGAGAGGGTGATGAAGATCAGCAGCTTAGACCGGTAGGGCACCGCGAACCTCATGATCCGCCGCACGGACTCACGGGAGAAGCCGCGTTTGCTGTCCCTAGCGCTCGAGATCTTGTGCAGCGAGCTCCAGGCCGCGCCTTCCATGCTCATGGTGGTTCCTTTCGCTCGTACTCGGCCAAGTTTAGATTGCGAGTTGCCCGAGCTCGGGGTTCTCCTCAGCGGCGGCGAACCGGGGCTTCTTTCATGAAACGGCTCGCCCGGCAACGAGCGCATGGGCGGTGTTTGCAACGCGGCTGCCGAGGTGACGCGCGGTGCGCCGGTCAGCGTCGGCAATGACATACGCCCGCCAAAAGCGGTTCACAAGGTCATCATTTACCCATCACATTCATCACTAAATGACCCAAAACGATGACGTACAATTGGAGGCAGCGAACCGCCCGGTTCCCTGTAAACACAAGGGAATCCGCGGGTTTTCGGAGACATTCGGTAACGACATAAAGAGGGCCAAAACCTCCAAATCGTCGCGGCATCAAATCTTCTCACTGAGCGGTTTACCTTTCTTCTCGAGAATTCCGCTGAGACTCTTGAACGAGCACGTACCGGGTTCATCCTGCCTTTCCTCGAGACGGCGGCAAAGGTCGACTGGCCGCCGCTGCATGATGTGCATGACGTTGGATCACTGGACGCGACCTCTTCGGGATCGCAAGAGTTCGAAATTCGGAGGCTGCGGGAGCAGACTCAGGTCACTCTTCTTAGAACGGTCACAGAGAGCGCTGCAGGTATGATCGCCGGAGTCGGCGTAGGGGCAGGAACAGCAGCTGGAGCCTTTGCCGCAGTCTCGGCAGCGGCGACGGCATAACTGGGACTGCGATTGCCTCTCTGTCCGGTGCTGCTGCTTCAAGCGCCACACTTGCCTGGCTCGGTGGCGGATCCCTCGCAGCTGGCGGCATGGGCATCGCCGGCGGCACCGCGGTCCTGTCTGGCATTGTTGCTTTGCCCGCACTCCTTGCCGTGGGCGGCGTACTCGTCTGGAAAGGACACCAACTTCGAAAAGAGGCCGAGGCGGAGGCGGAGAAGCTTGATGCTGCACAGCAGGCGCTAGAGGACTTACGGGCCGCCTTGCCACGCGCTGAGCTGTGGAATGAAGCCCAGCAGTCCATCATCCAGCGCGCTGAGCTCCTTGGCCGCACCATCCAGTTTCGACATGTTGAGCCAATCGTGTCTGCCCGCGATGTAGTCGCTAGGGGCGGGCACACTATTGCTTGGGCGACGTTGCCGGACGATACGAAGGAGGCGCTTTCAATCCAGCTGAAGCAGCTCAGCATCATTCTCGATACACAGGCATTGCCCGTCTGGTTGGGTGTTACTACTGTGAGCCAGCCGGACCTCGACGTCGACCAGGAAAAAACTGCAATCAAGTCCGAGGAGTGGATCGATGAAAGCCTCACCCTTGCCCAGTTCGACCTCGATGAGCATGAAGAGTGGATGTGCGGCCGGATGGCGAGAGATCGGTCCGACTAAGGCTCGCCTCTTCTAGCTTCCCCAGGATCTAGAGATCACCCGCGAGGTCCGCATGCGAAGGCTCGTCCAGTCGCAAGTCTGGACTCCGATCCGGCCGCGACTCAGCGGTCCGCAGGTCGGTCCTGAACAAGCATTCATCTTTGAGTAGTCATGTGTACCGGCTCGCCGAAGCTCTCGACACCGTCGCCAAGCAACACCCGAGTCATTCGACGCCGAGCTCGCGCTTCACGAATGCGCACCATCATCAACTTCAGCAGGCTGATCGGCCCGATATGAAGAAGCTTCAAGGTATTCCAGAGACACAAGATCACGAGTAGGTTCAGCCAACCTGGCCCACCGTCACCTACCTGAGCTCGGAAATAGACCGCAGCAATCGCATAGGGAACGGCGAGCAGCATCGCCGGCACGCCCCACTTCAGCCCGCGCCGGGTATTGATCGCGTCGATCACGATCGCCATCGGCATGAACCGGCGCAAGAAGAAGTAGCAGCGGGCGGTGGTGGCAAGAATAATGTCGAACATGACGCGCCCTTTCAGATGTTCGGCAACAAGAACCTGAAGGACTGAAAGTCATACCGTCGCACCGAGCGACAGCGAGTAATAAAGGTTGCCTACCAACACTGTAGAACCTGATGCCGGCAGGCGAAAGTGCCGCGCACATTTCAGAGCGGAGGCTCCCCCGCGTGTCGTGACCGGCTAAAAGGGAGATGCCACGCCTACGTCAAGATGAAGATCCCGTCGGGGGTCTCTGGCCAGCTCGATTCGCCGAGTGCAGCGTACACGCTCACGGACCAGGCGGAATCGCGTGAATACTGGCCAAGGTGCCAATCCGAGAATCGATGCATGAGCCCCAGGGCAGTCCTGCCAACAGCTTCATCTTGGTCCTGCGGACCGCCACGACTATGGCTCGACGTTCCCATAACGAAAATACCGCCGGGTTTCAGTAGTGCGCTCACCTGGGCGAAAGCCTGACGCAGTGCCTCGCCTGAGAAAAACGCCGGAACGTTTCCCGTTATCAGAATCACGTCGTAGGTGTCTGGAATTCCCAGCCCAGCAAGTCGTTCCGGCGCCAGTCCCTCCACGCCGAGTTCTCGGAACCAGTCTGAGTCGAAGTAGTCGAGTGCCACGCCCAACACTTCGGGCGTGGGGTCGATCCCAAAGGCGGCGTGGCCCCGAGCACGCAGTCCGTTCACGGCCGATCCGTGCCCACAGCCAATGTCGAGGATCGTCGAGCCACGACGAGCGAGCATGTCCACGAACCGGGCGCCCACACAGCCGACGCCGTCCGTGACGGTTTGGTGGCCACGATCGGCACGCTGCCGGCACACCTTCGCGGGTCGCTGACTTGGGACCAGGGATCAGAGATGTCGACCCACAAGTCATTCACCACCGCGACAGACATGCCGGTGTATTTCTGCGACCCGGCCAGCTCCTGGCAGCGGGGCTCGAACGAGAACACCAACGGGCTCCTGCGCCAGTATTTCCCGAAGGGAAGCGACCTGTCGGTTTATGGCCTCGAGGATCTGGAACGGGTCGCGCAGGAACTGAACGGCCGACCCCGCAAAACGCTCGGCTGGGACACCCCGGCAGAGCGATTCCGTGATCTACTAATCAGTACTTAATCAGCGCGGTCTTGCAACGACAGATGAAACCCAAGCATTGGCAGCGTAGAAGAATCCACTAATTCCGCTGTCCGAAATACCCGCGGCAGCTCAATCAATGCCGTGGCAGAGTCGTTTTTCTCCCATATGAAAACGGAGATGTATTACCAGCAGCACTTCGACAACCACCTCGCCGCACGCACCGCGGTGATGGAATACATCGAATCCTGGTACAACCGGCGGCGGCCCCACTCCCACAACGGAGGATTACAACCGGCCGCAGCTCTAGCCGCGTACCAAGACCGCCGCCAACTGGCTGCGGCATAGAAGAAAAACACAACAGACTGTCTCAAAAACTTGACGGGCGCAGTAAGGCCACGTTCAGCTCTTCGGGATATCGTCGACACCATGACGTATGCGCTTCGCTCCCTCAACCCTCTCGATCTCCCCCAGGTGCTCACGCTCAACAATGAGGCAGTTCCCGCCGTCTACGCCCTTGACGCTGATTTGCTTGCCACCCTCGTAGCTACTGCTACTCACTCAGTCGTGGTCACGACGGTGGAGGATGTGCACACCGTGGCTGGTTTCGTGATCGGCTTTGCCCCGTCCGCCGAATATGCAAGTGAAAGCTACCGTTGGTTTGAAGCCCGATCGAGCGACTTCCTCTATGTAGACCGCATCGTCGTGGCGCCAAACGCACGAAGCCAGGGCCTCGGCGAATTGCTCTACGCCTCCGTCTTTCAGGCTGCTCGCGAGGCCCACGCCACCGAAGTGGTGTGCGAAGTGAATACCTTTCCGCCCAATCCGCAGTTGCTGGCCTTCCACTCACGTCTCGGTTTCACCACGGTCGGCGAGCAGACCAACACGGGCGACACGGGCGCCGCCGCACTGCTCACGGCACTCGTTTCATAGCTCACTGCGGCCTCGCCGTACCGGCTTGAGATTGTGCCCATAAATGACGATCGAAGCAAGTGTGCTCGTTGTCGACGGAACATGATCGGCGGATTCAATTGGTCGTCGCAACACCGGTGCTTGCGGTCAACAGTAGCTCGTTCATGGCTTCGGCTGGCGTCTTGAACCCGAGGGTTTTGCGGGGGCGTTCGTTCAGGGTCTTGGCGACGCCTTCGAGGTCGACGCGGGAGTAGCGGGTGAAGTCAGTGCCTTTCGGGAAATACTGGCGCAGTAGCCCGTTGGTGTTCTCGTTGCTAGGCCGCTGCCAAGGCGAGTGCGGATCGGCGAAGTAGATCGGCAACCCGATCTGGATGCGCAGTTGAGCGTGTTGTGCCATCTCGGCGCCCTGGTCCCAGGTCAGTGACTTGCGAAGGGTCGCGGGCAGGGTTGCGATGGCCTGGGCGATCGCGTCACGCACGGCCTCGGCGTCGTGGCCAGCTGTCGCTGGGCCGTTCTTGATCTGCGCGCCGACCATCTTGTGCTCGTCCATCGGAGGCAGGTGCAGCAGTATCGTGAACCGTGTGGTGCGTTCGACGAGGGTCCCGATCAAGGCCTCGCCCAGTCCGAGGATCAGGTCCCCTTGAACCGTCCCTGATTTCCTGCCGCTTTCTTTCTGGTGAAAGGATTCGGATATGCCCAAGAAACACCCAACAGAGGTTCG